>JAFQGD010000006.1 GCA_017398355.1 Akkermansia sp.
TCACCTATCCGACAGTCTCGCCGTTTTTACCGGGTGCATTCCGCACCTTCTTCCGCACCCGCTAATCGCGCCCGTATCCCCCTGCGTTTCAAGGCTTTTCACCCCTCTTTTATCCCTCCTCACCTCTCACGTCTGGAATCAAGAGGGACGCAGAACATTGCGCTCCACAGTCATCGAATAAGCATCCTCCAACGGCATTTCCTTACAAGCGTGGCGAGCGCCCCAGGAATCACTGTAGAGGATGGTTTTAGACTCCTCATTGTACCCGATAATAAGTCGCATGTGCCCACCAACGTTTTGGGGGAGCCCCTGCTCTTCAAAAATTCCCAGCATGACACTCCACAAGACAGGCACGCCTTCATCAATGCTCTTTTTTACCTCGGCCATCCATTTTTTCATCTTGGAGCCATTGCGCACTCGGGCGGCACGCATTATATCAGCCTCAAAGGTGAAATCATAGGCACTTTTCGGTGAGATTTGCGGCGATTTTTGCTTCTTTGCTTCTTTGTTATAAAGCGCCATCATATTATCGATGGAGCAATCCTCCATTGTCTTGACACGGAAATGAAAAGCGCGCCCCAAATCCTGCAAAGCAGCACGCATTTGCGGCATTGTCGTACCGCCACCACCACTCCGACTTTGACAAAGAGCAGCCATTGCATGCTGGTCTACCCCATCCATCCCATAGTAGGCAAATACGCGAGCAACCGTAGCAGGCACGCAATATCCCTTTTCTCCTTGGTCCACCATGGGGATATTTTTAATCCATACCCTACCATCAGCTTCATGAGCTACATTGGATTTGAGCAGCGCGCGCCGTGAAGCATCTGCCGCCCCCCCTTTTTCAATATCCCTTCCGATGGTCAGACGGATAAATTCTGAATTAAAGCCCTTTCCTCTTCCCGTAGAAGAAGATTCCACCAGCCAAGTACCGCAATCCTCAGTCTCCCATACCTTTGTTTTGCCTTTCACCCCGGTATCGCGCTTATCCATGCGGCGAGCTTTTCCTACAACGGGTAATAACGTGTTGAGGCTTTCCTCCAATTCTTTCAATTTGGCTTGGAAATCATCTTGAGACAAATTCCCATCGTCTCCCTTGTTATATACGATGATTTGTACGCTCTCTAGGGTACTATCCTCATTCCAGCGCAGCACAACATCACCATGCTCAAAATCACCGGCCTTGAATCCTGCTTGGCGAGGAAGGCGTATTGAAGTATCATCCACGCGTGAAAAATATGCTTTTTCCGGAAAAGCTGCCAACACATCTTTGATCTTTTTTTCCCAATAAGTGGGGGTGGCCAAATCATCCAGCAAGGCAGCACTGCAAATACCGGGCACGATAAAAGTGGCAAGAACGGTATACACAAAAAGGCCGGATGACATGAAGGAATGGGGGTGCTATCTGTTGCGAGCTTGGCAATGCGGACAAGATGCCTCAGGATCGGTGCGCAGGAAGCGATACCCACAAATACGGCAAGTGATACGCACACGGCTAAGCCGCATTCGGCGCCACTTAGCTGCAAGTTTCACCGGTATAAAAACAGCCAATAGCAATGCCATACCGGCCAACACAATGGCTGTCAGAAATTCATGTGGAGTAAATACCGGCAAGTTCATGGCTGCAATACTGTTCTTTCCGTAGGGAGCTGCACCTGCTCAGAGGAATCAGATGTGTCCCCTTCCGGCATTTCTTGCTGCAATGGGGGCAATGCCATCAAATCCTCGGCATCCAAGACGGCAGAATCCGGGGCTGGATTGTAAATGCGCGGGGATTCGAGCGGCAGGAGGGTGACAGGTTTAATCCAAGAAAATGTAGCAGCCGTTGTATATTTATCGCGGGCAGGATCTAAGGAATCCGGCAGATGCAAAGGTTGCGGAGAACGCTGACTTATCTGAAAGCGCAAGATTGCATCATCTCGGTAATACACATTCCCCTCTCCTTTCGGCCTGATTGGCTCCGGCATTTTCACTTGCACCAGCATCATCAATCCACCAAAAAACAAGGCAGAAAGCAGGGTAAACAAGGGCATACAGCCCGGCATAGGGCGGCTATGCAACGAATGATAAATGAGGCTGTGTTCCTTGTCTGATTTCATCAATCCAGTGCCGGGCGCCCGGCCAGTGTACAGGTAAAACCGTGTGATAACACCATATCTGCCAATTTTTGCATGGTACCGGAGGCTACTGCTTCATCACACACCAATACCACTGTGATACGAGCAGGCACCGCACAATCCCATGTCTTAAAAAGGCGTTCTATACCATCCAAACCATCTTTAATTTCCTTTTCTTCCAAGAAAAAGCGTGGCGTTTCACCCGGTGTCACCGTGATGATGTGTGAATTGGAGCGGTCATACGCCCCCATCACAAAATGAGTAGAAGCCGGAAGCACATTGGCTCCATATCGTGGTAAACGGTGGTGGTGCAGCAATACACAGATACAGAGCAAAAGGAAAAGGTTAAGCAATGCTATCACCACAATGTGAAAGCCATTTCCCTTCAAACTGGAACGCACGCGTTTCATAACCGACAACTAGGAGAGAGGCTTCATTCACGCTTCTTCCGGCTCTGCGGAAGGCTCCGGGGCAGATTCAAGGTGACACATCCCGGAACGGCATTTTTTCCCTTCAGCTTTGGCTTTCTTTGCCTCATCTTCCGCTTTTTGCTCGCGAGCATCACAGATGATGTGGACGCATTCCAAGCCAGCTCGCTCAACGTTGTTGACGATTTTGCGGGCTCTGGAAGCCAAATACATATAGAAAAGATACACCGGTATAGCCAAAGCAATACCTGTTGCAGAAAGCAACAGCGCACGCTGCAAGGTGGAAACTATCTCCGGCATGGCAGCAGCGCCATCTGTGATGCCCGGTTGCTCATAAAATGCAACAAGCGCCAAGATGGTGCCAAGAAGCCCCAAAAGCGGCATCACCGTGGCACATACCTGCAAGCAGCGAATGTTGCGATCGATGCGATAAACCTCCAATTCAGCCGCTTCCAGAGCAATATCCCTCAGCTCAGCGCGGGCAAGTTTGGGGCGGGAAAGCACTGCTTCCACCACACGTGCCATAGGCCCGGGCAAGCGGCAGGCCTCGTGCAAAGCTTCGTTGTACTGACCACTACGGAGCAAAGCGGAGAGTCCTCGCAAGAATTCGCCGGAGTTGATACTAATCCGGTGGAAGTAGAACAAACGTTCGGCCACTGCGGCCAAAGCCAACACGGCAAAGAACGTTATGAGCCAAAACATGGGGCCCATTGTAGCAATCAACTCTTTCATGGGGAGGGGCGATTTGAAGATTTATAGCGTTTATTTATTTGGAGGTAGGCTGAATAGAATCTGCCCCGAAGTAGGGAACAAGCGCTTCAGGAATGCGAACAGAGCCATCCGGCTGCTGGCATTGCTCCAAAAGAGCAACATAAAGGCGAGGAAGAGCCGTACCCGAACCATTGAGGGTATAGGGAGTACGAATCTTGCCATTGGCATCCTTGTATCGCAGCTTCATGCGGCGAGCCTGGTAATCTGTAAAGCAAGAGCAGCTGGATACTTCCAAATACTTACCCTGCCCCGGTGCCCACACCTCAATATCATAGGTTTTGGCAGAGGAGAAGCCTACATCACCCGTGCAAAGTTCAATCACACGGTAATGCAAACCAAGCTTTTGCAAAATGCTCTCGGCATGAGATGTGAGCGCTTCCAATTGTTCAAAGCCATCTTCCGGGCGGCAGATTTCCACCAGTTCCACCTTATCGAACTGGTGCACACGAATCATGCCCTTGTTTTCGCGCCCGGCAGAGCCGGCTTCGCGGCGGAAACAGGGGGTGTAAGCCGTCATCTTGACGGGCAAATCACACTCACGCAGGATTTGGTCGCGGCAGAGGTTAGTGACGGGAACTTCGGCCGTGGGCACCATGAACATGGTGTTCTCTTCCAGCCCGTACATATCTTCCTCAAACTTGGGCAACTGACCGGTTCCATACATGCACTCACGTTTTACGATAAAGGGAACGCCTACTTCTTGGTAGCCGTTCTCTCGGGTCTGCGTATCGAGCAAGAAATTGATGAGCGCACGCTCCAAACGAGCACCAAGCCCGCGGTATACGATAAAGCCGGAGCCGGAAATACGGGCGGCGTCCTCAAAGTTGAGCAAACCAAGAGCTGTGGCAATTTCTACATGGTCTTTTGGATTTTCAATCTCAGGCTTAGTCCCCCACTGGCGCAATTCGGGGTTAGCAGAATCATCTGCGCCGACGGGAGCCGCATCATGCGGCATATTGGGGATGGAGAGCAACAGTAATTCCTGCTCCTCCGCAGCAGCAGAAGCTACAGCATCCAGCTCACGGATTTTATCCCCCACTTCAGACATGCGCTTCTTGAGAGCTTCTGCCTCCTCGCGGCGCCCTTCCTTCATCATCTGCCCTATCAGCTTGGAGGAACTGTTGCGCTCTTGGGAAAGAGCCTGTTTCTCCGTCTCGGCATTGCGGCGCTTCACATCACACTCAAGCACCTTATCTACAAGCATCCAGTGCTCCCCACCACGCAGGCGTACTCGCTCCTTGACATATTCCGGATTTTCTCGGACAACTCGGATATCTAGCATAACACCGGTATTCTACTCCATGACGCATCATATTCAAGCGGAAAGTGCGACTGCTGCGCAGAAATTAGCTCAAGCTCGTGTTTGACACCCCGACATCGGCATGCTAAGACGCCCGAATGAAAGCTATCATCCAAGAGAAATTAGTACCCCATGTGAATCATGAGGAGATACACCAGATACCGCACAAGACCACGGAATCCTTTGCAGCAGTATTAGCTTCTTCCACAGATAACAAATCGGATATAATCCATGGCCTGCAATATACCATACAAATGCTTGTCGATAACATCATGAAAGCCAAACAAACAGTCACGTTTGAGCAAGCTGCGCAAGAGAGTGTAAATGCCCGCAGATATCGGCGTCCCAGCACAGTGGCAGACTTGAAATCCTTTACCCGAAGAATGATGCAATTCGGCCATCTGGCGGCTCGCCCGCTGCGGGAAATAAGTGTAGAAGAATGCCTTGAGCTCCTCAACACCGTATTCGGACATAGCGCACACTCCTACCGCAAGGCCAAAATGATATTGCATAGTGTGTTTCATTATGGACAAAAGAGAGGATGGTGCGATATGAACCCGGCAAAAGTCATAGAATCCCCCCCGGTTGTGGAAGAACGCATCAATATTCTCTCAACCAGGCAAGTAAACGCCCTCGTAAAGACCTGCCAAAAGGAAGAATTTAGCAGCATGGCACCGGCCATCTACCTGATGCTCTGGTGTGGCATACGCCCGGGAGAAGTTCGCCGTTTGCGGTGGATTGATATAGATCCCAAGGAGAGAGTTGTTTACATAGAAAGCTTCAACAGCAAAACCGGTGGTGCCAGGGCTGTTCCTTTGAGAGGTAAAGCTATCACCCTATGCCGCATGAAAAAAAACGATGCAGACTTTATCGCTCCTAGAAATTGGAATCGGCTCTGGAAGCGCCTGCGCGTGCAAGCCGGCCTCAGAAACTGGCAACAAGATGCCCTACGCCATACTTTTGCCAGTTTTCACCTGAAACATTTTCACAATCTTCACCAGCTGCAAGAAGAAATGGGGCATCGCGATGCTAATTTACTGCGTACTCGCTATCTGAACCTGCGGAATGTTTCCAGTATCTCTGCCGGCAAATTTTTCCACAGTTAACGCACCTACTCAGCCGGAGGTATGCCGCATTAGTATCTTGACGATTTTACACACAAGTTTACAATAAGCACAAACTTCAGCAATCATATTATGAGCAACAGTACACACCAATTTCAAACAGAGGTTCGTCAGCTTCTCGATATCGTTATTCATGCCTTTTACAGCGACCGAGAAGTATTCGTGAGAGAGCTGGTTTCTAATGCATCTGACGCGTTGGAAAAGCTTCGTCTCAAGCAACTCACCGGTGCAACCATCGCCGATCCGGAACGCGATTTGCGCGTCTGCATCACGACTGATGAAGAAGCCCGCACTCTCACCTTGGCGGATTCCGGCATTGGCATGACCCGCGATGAGGTTATCGAATTTTTGGGCACGATTGCCCACTCCGGCACAAAAAAATTTTTAGAGGCTATCAAAGAGAGCCAAGGGGGTACGCAAGACCTCATCGGCCAATTCGGTGTCGGGTTCTACAGCGTTTTCATGGCGGCCGACAAAGTGGAAGTGACCACTCGTTCCTGGCAGCCGGATGCCGCTCCCGTCAAATGGGTGAGCGATGGGCAGGAAGGCTACACTCTGGAAGAAGCTGCGGCTGATACCCCCCGTGGCACCAGTATTCTGGTACACCTCAAGGAAGATGCGGCCAATTTCTCCAAGGCAGAGCATGTGCGCTACATCTTGAGCAAATACAGCAACTTTATCGGCTTCCCCATTGATTTCAACGGTGAACACCTCAACACCGTGCAAGCCATCTGGATGAAAAATAAGAAAGATGTATCCACGGAGGAATACAACGCATTCTACCAATTCATCAGCCACACGGAAACGGAGCCCCTCACCTACATGCACTTTAGCGCAGATGCGCCTATCGTGCTCAACTCCGTCCTTTTCGTCCCGGAGGAAAACCCGGAATCCATGGGGTTTGGTCGCTGCGAACCCAACGTCTCGCTGTACTGCCACAAGGTACTCATTGACAGCAAGCCAGAAAAACTTCTGCCGGAATGGCTGCGATTCCTCACAGGTGTGGTAGATAGTGAAGATTTGCCCCTCAATATTTCCCGTGAAATGTTGCAGGACAACTCCCTGCTGCGCAAGATTTCCGGTATTATCACCAAGCGTTTCATCAAACACTTGGAGAGCGTGGCCAAGGACGATGCTGAGAAATACGAAAAATTCTGGGCTCAGTTTGGCCGCTACATCAAAGAAGGGGTGGTGACAAGCTGGGAGCACAAAGACGCACTGGGTAAGCTGCTGCGCTTTGAGTCCACCTTCACGGAAAGCGGCAAATTCACCTCTCTGGCGGATTATGTGAGCCGTATGAAGGAAAACCAGAAGGACATTTACGTACTCTATGGTACCTCGCGTGCCCAGTTGGAGCATTCTCCCTATCTTGATGCGCTCAACGCCCGTGGATTCGAAGTGGCCTTCCTTACCGAAGGAGGTGATCAATTTGTGATGGAAAGTCTCATGAAGTTCGATGACAAAGAAATCAAAGCCATCGACCGCGCAAATCTTGATCTTCCGGATTTGGAGGATACGGCCCCCGATGCTCCCGCACTGGATGAGGAAGAGGCCGGCGGACTGACCTCCTGGATTGCAGAGACGTTCAAAGACCGTTTCAGTAAAGTGAGCACCAGCAACCGCGTGACCTCGGCCCCTGCTATCGCCCTGCAAGGTGAGCACGACATCTCTCCCGAGGTAAAGGCCTACCTCAAAGCCATGGGACAAGAGGTGCCAGAAACGCACCCCGAAATTGCCTTCAACCCGCGCAATCCCATTGTGATGAAGCTGGCAGAGCTGCGTAAGACAGATGCAGAGCTGGCCGGCATGCTGGCAGATCAAGTCATCAACACCGCCCTGCTCCGCGCAGGCATGTTGGATGATCCCGCCCGCTTAGCAGACAATTCACAGGCTCTACTGGAGCGTCTGCTGAACAAATAAGAATCATTTCCTTATCAACCTCCACCCTGTTGGCTGCAAATCTCCGCCAACAGGGTGTTTTTGTTTACATCTAATAGTTTGATTAACAAATTGCGGCAAAGCGACGGTGGGGCTATAATCTGCGCCCATGACTCATTGTTTTACCTATTGCATGCCCACGCAAATACGCTTTGAAGCAGGGTTGTTTCGGCGGCTAAAAAAGAACCACCTCCCTGGCGAGCGGGTTCTCATCATCAGCGGAGAAAACGCAGACGGCTCGTATGGCTTTACTGATTTGCTCAAAAATATCCTAACGGAGCAACAAGTCAATCACATTGTATGTGGCGGTGTTCGCGGGATTATCAGCTCTGCAGAAGCAAGCCGAATCGAGCAAATTAGCCGAGCGCAACGCTGCGACTGCATCGTGGCATTGGGTGGAGCTGCGTGCATCAATGCCGCCAAATTAGTAGCCATCCTGTGTACCAATGAGGGAGCTCCAGAGGATTATACGCAAGAAGACGTAGACAAATGCACCTTTCGCCACGCACCGTTACCGATTGTCTGTATCCCGACCGTGGCAGAAATTGCTTCACTATTACCCTACACTTTCTTTCTAAGTGCTGATGGCATACGCCAAATCACAGACAAGCGATTGTATGCGCACTCCTGCCTCACTGATCCCGGCATCACCATCACCCTTCCCCCGCGGCAAACGGGGCAATTGGGATTCATTGCTCTGTTGGCAGCCATGGGGGTAATGCTTACCGCAGAGGCCCCCCTCCCGGCAAGGGTACTGGCAACTCATGCTTGGGAGCAATTAAGAGAAACCTTGCCGCATTGCACCACTCACGGTAAAGATGATAGCATCCGCTATGCTGTTTCAGCAGCCACACTCTTAGCAGCCATGGCCGGCGCCACGTGTCCTTGCCCACCGGAAATAGCAACAGCCCTCGCCATTTGTACAGCCATACCGGCCTGCCCTCTGGGTGCTACGCTTTGCAGATTGGCACCAGCCTGGCATGCAAAAGCAGAAGCGGCACACCCCCAACTTTACAAAAAAGCACTGCACCTACCCCATAGCATCGAAACAGAATTGCTCAAGCTGCTACACCATTGCGGACTCGCCAGCAGGCCTGCCGGTTCCAACCTTGATGCAGCGGCTCTACACTCTGCCCTCACCCGCAATACGGCTTATTTAGAAAACATTTTCAATACCGCCCATTGTCTTTTGTCCGCAGATGAACGACTGCAAGTAGTGGAAGATAGCTTGCTATGTGGAAATTAGTTTACAGTTGTTTCAAAATCTCAGCCGCCAATTTTTCATCTTGAGATGCATAAATTGAGTAATTACGCCACGAGCGTTTTTCTGCGCGCTGTACAAGATTCTGGCAACGGCTGACTATCTTGTAGCGCAAATCCATATCCGGGCATTGTTGGTACACATACCAAGCAAAAGCCAGATTTTTCTGCACTGAAAAGGCACGGTAGTTAAAATCTTTCCCGGAAAACTTCCAATGCGAGTGTGTTGATGCATAGTGCATATTCAAATCGCCCGCTATTTGGGAGGGGGAAATGATTGAAAAAGAAAGCAACAATAGTACCACAATCCCGGCGATGGGACGCAACAAGCTCCATAATTGGCCTTGACGGTTCATATAAATAAGCAGGAAAACCAGCCCGGCCACTCCCATCATGATACTTTCTGCCGCCAGCACGCGTCGCGCCGTAAATCCGTATGCTTCCACCTGGTAATACAAGCGCATATACACACTTACCGCCAGCACAAATGTCTGTATCAGCAGCGCATATCCCGCAATGCGTGAGACCGTAGAACGATGCGCACTACCGCTGCGGCGAAACAATACCACCAACAGCAGGGAGGCTATGGCCGCTGCCCATGTAATAGAGGCCGCACCATCATACAAATAATCCGTTTGTGAGATTCCCTCAGGTATGCGGTGCAGCCAAAGAAAAGCAACATCCGTAGACGTTGCAATCAAGAAAGCCAAATTCGTGCCAATCAAGATACAAGGGGACAAATACGGCAAGATGGAATGAGACTTTTCTATGGGTGCAGGAGCCACCGGGAGGTTTATCTCCGGGCGCTTGAAGGTATAAATACCAAACCACAGGCCCCCTGCCCCCCAGCACAAGACATGAAAACAGAATTCCCAATTGAGGTTGAGGAACGCCACTACACTATTCCAAGCATCGGCAATGGCATTCCACACCAACTCCACAACGGGATTACCCGAAGCGAAAATGCACAGGAAAAAGATAAAGCTAATAATACCTATCAAGATACTGAGCAGCAGCGGAAGAATCTTTTTGATGCGGCCGGCACGGTTACTCACCTCCTCTCGTATGCGGTGAGAAAACCAAAACTGCCACCAATTCAAATATTTAGCAGTAGCAGGCACTGCTTGCTTACCGGGCATGAGCACCAGCGCAAATGGAATAGCTATAGCCGCCATCCAGCACAAAATACTGCCATTTATCAACAAGCCACTAAAACTTATAAGTGCCAACACACCGAGGAATATATGCTCCCCGCGAGAAAAATCACGTCGCAACAATAGCAGCGCCCCCACACCCAATAACACCCCTATTGCAGCCGCCACGCCAAATCCATAAAGACGCGGGAAAAGCAAATCCGCAGCCGCGGCAGCCATCACCAACACGGCAAAGGGTACCCACCCCAAGCGCCACCATGAGGGTTCTTCTGCCGGTATCGTCTCGGGCGTGGGGGGTAGCTTCGCTTCAACATCAGAGGGAGCAGTCGGTGTATCCATATGTTTTGTTCGACAAAATGAGAAAAAGTTACGTTGAATGAAACAGTTAGAAAAGTGTAGCCTCTGCATAATCAGCGGCCATAAGCCCGGCCCCCACCAACCCGGAATCTGCACCAAAATGTGCAGGCAAGATCCGCAGGGCCTTATAATGAACGGGGAAAAGTTGTTCTTGCAAGCGCTTTTGTAGGGGAGCAAACAGTAAGTCTCCGGCCTTAGCCACTCCACCGCCTATAATGAAAGCATCCGGCACCAAGGCATACATCATATTCATGACAAGACATGCCAATTTTTCTGCAAAATCATCAAATAAGCTTAAGGCTACGGCATCTCCGCTACGAGCAGCTTGGGCCAAATGGTAGGGTGTGCATTCCTCTGCGGGGCGCACAAGCCCCTTCTCTGCGTACAAAGCAGCAGCGTCGGTCGCTAGTTCATTGCAACCTATGTACTCTTCTACCGCTCCCAAGTTTCCGAAAGGTCCACGGCGCCCGTTGAAGCACACACTTGTTTGCCCCAGCTCCGCAGCGGAAACGGTGCGCCCGCGCAGCATGCGGTTGTTGATGACAATCCCGCCGCCAATTCCTGTACCCAATGTCAGGCAAACAATGTTTTCCAGCCCCACACCGGCGCCGCATTTCCACTCCGCATAGGCCATGCAATTGGCATCATTATCCAGCACAATGGGTAAGCCCAACTCCCGCCCCATGATTTCGCGCACCGGCACTTCATGATTCCACACCGGCACATTAGTGAGCTGGTAGAGCACGCCGCGGTAAAAATCCACCCACCCCGGCATTCCCAAACCAACAGCCACTACTTCCGGGTGGGCCTTTTGCAAATCTCCAATAGCCATGCACATAGCATCCATGATAGCTGCCGGGCTGGCATATTGCTGGGTGTGCAGGGGGGTAGCTCTATCCAAGATGCGCGCCCCCTGCACAACCCCAATCTTGATGGTGGTACCGCCAAAATCCACACCTATTGTCTTGCTGCTCTCTGCCATGCCTAGTAATGTGTTTTCAGGCAGAAGTATGGCACATTAAATGTGGAGGGGCAAGGAAAAATCTGCTCAAGCCTCCTCGCGCCGTGCCGGAAGAGCCATGAACAGCAGCGTCCAGCCGGAAAAAATCATTTCCACGGCAATGATGGTACCGATGAGCCAGAGAGATGAGTCCGGCCAGCCATATACAACCATACCTCCTAAAATCAAGGAAATAATGGCATTGAAAAACCTCCACGTGCTGCCGGGAGATTTAAGCATACTAAACGCTACCACCAAGCGGACTGTTCCGCCTACAAGCAATGCCACCCCAATAAGCAAGGTGAGCATGGCCAAGGATTGCCCGGTGTAGTACATCATCACTCCGCCGGTGAATAAATAAAGAATAGCCGTGAGCAAGTTCCACCAGCGATTATACCCGTAGCTAAATACGTGCACAAAACGCAGCACCCCGGCTATGAGCAAGACAAATCCACCGACCCATACCGCAGAAGCCCCCAATATCAGGGGAAACCCCAGCAATATGAAACCCAGCACCAATTCCAGCACGGCCAAAATGGACACCACCCAAGTGTTGCCGGCCATGCGCCCCCAAAAGTTTGAATTATGCGTATCCATGGCAATATGAACGGAAGCGAGAAGCGACAACTTCCCAGTTAATCAACGCGAAAAAGGAGTCAAGATAAGCAGAGCGATTGTTGCGGAAATGGAGGTAATAGGCGTGTTCCCACACATCGCACACGAGAATGGGCACAAAGCCGGGCACAAGAGCATCTTGGTGTTTCTGTACGGCGCAAACAACTAATCGGCGGCTGGCCGGCTCTACTCCTAATATCCCCCAACCACTACCCTGCACCGCCATCGTTGCAGCCCTGAATACGCGCTTGAACCCATCCATCGAATGGAAGGTCGCTGCAATGGCATCTGCTAGTTCTCCACTCGGTTCTGCTTGTGGTGGCGGTGCCAGGTTCTCCCAATAAAGAGTATGCAGGATATGGCCACTGAGATTGAAAGCCAAATGAAGAGTGGCTGCGGGTGCCTGAGCCGGTGGCAAATCCCCCTGAGCTATGCGCTGCAGGGTTTCTGCGGCCTCATTGGCACCGACCACGTATGCAGCGTGGTGTTTATCATGGTGCAAAAGCACTGTAGCTTCATCCAAATACGGAGCCAAAGCATCTGCCGGATACGGCAGAGGTGGCAACGCATATTTGCCGGCTTGGTATGCATGTGTCAGCAATTGGTGTTCCATGCAGGGTGAGATACCCCTCCGGAATCATGCGTTAAATATAGTATGGACATTACTGCCAATCCAGCGTCACTACCGTTACATTGTCGGCGTACTCATCCTGCAATGCGCGGCACGCTTCTACAATGCTCGCAGCTAGGCTGCCTCCCCTTGCTCCCAACATATCGCGGGTTTCCGGAGCCAATTCGGTGGGTAACAATAAGGAATCCACACCATCCGTTGCAAGAATGAGTCTATCCCCGGGTAGCAATGGCCATGGAGTCACGGATACATCCACCATCTCCAAGTGTTCCCCGGTAACGGCAGAACGCAGCATATGCCCTTTGCGCATCGCCGCCTCCTGCGTCATCGTGCCACTCCGTACGAACTCCTCGTAAATAGCGCGCATGGAGTGATCTGCATTGAGTCGCAACAAACGCTTACGCCGCCACAGAAAGAGCGGTGAATCCCCCACACTCACCCACCAAATCACACCTCCGCCAATAAATGCGGCCGTCAGTGTCGTACCGCCATACTTGTTTCCGCGAAATATGGCTTCCACAGCTTTGTTTGCAACATCCAGCGCCTGCTGCAACCGCTCTCTCACCGGTATTGTCATAGATGCACTGAAAGCATCCGCAAAAGCATCCGCCGCCACTCGAGCCGCTTTTGCCCCATCATCATGCCCCCCCATGCCATCGCACACTACCACCAGAGTCCCTTGGGGATAATGCTTCACGGCATATGCATCCTGCTGGGATTCTCGCTTTCCTATCCACTGTGCTACACGGGCATCCATCGCAATCTCCTGAATAGCAAAAAAGCCCCCGCAAGACAAGAGAAAACTGTCTTGCGGGGGCTGTATGTCAAAATCAGGAGCGATTTTTCAACTGCGGGAACAAAATAATATCGCGGATGGAGCAAGCACCTGTCATCAACATGCACAGGCGGTCAATGCCGATACCGATACCACCGGCACTGGGCATACCGGATTCCAGCGTTTCCACAAAGTCGTAGTCAATTTTCTGGGTTTCCTCCCCTGCTTGGTGCTTGAGACGTTCCAACTGCTCGATGGGGTCATTCTGCTCAGAATATCCCGGGCAAAGTTCTTGTCCATTCATGACCAACTCAAACACATCCACCACCTCGGGGTTCTCCGGGTTAGCCTTGGCCAGTGGCACCAAATCACGGGCTACATGGCACACAAAGAGGGGATTAGCCTGCTTTTCTTCCACCAGTTTCTCATATACTTGCTGGGTCACGGCAGTGTCATCCAAATCCTCTCCGATCTGGAGTTTCAGTTCATTTTCCGCACGGTCGCGGCGCTGCTCAGCAGTCAGCTCAAACCAATCGGCCCCGGCCACTTCCTTCACCAAGTCGTTGTAGTCTGCTCGGCGCCACGGGCGGGTCAAATCAACGGTCCAGCGCACATTGCCATTCTCATCATACTGGTCAAACTTAAGTGTACCAAATACCTTCTCGGCCACGGTGCAAATCATCTCTTCCATCATGGCTGCCATGGTTTCATAGTCACCGCCGGCTTCGTACACCTCAAGCACGGTGAACTCCGGGTTGTGGCGGCGGTCTACGCCCTCATTGCGGAAATTGCGGTTCAGTTCAAATACTTTCGGGAAACCGCCTACAAGCAAGCGCTTCAGGAAAAGTTCCGGAGCAATACGAAGAGTCACGGCTTTCTTCAGCGCATTGTAGTAGGATTCAAAGGGCTTGGCGGCTGCACCACCGGCAATATCCTGCAACATGGGAGTCTCTACCTCTAAGAATCCGCGACTGGTCAAATAGTTGCGAATTTCCTGGATGATGAGGGAGCGCTTCACAAAGCGGTCTGCACTTTCTGCGTTGCTCATCAAATCCAAATGGCGACGGCGATAGCGCAAATCCATGTCAGCCAGGCCGTGGAACTTGTCCGGCATGGGGCGCAAGGCCTTGGAAAGGACCTTGAAAGAATCCACACGCACAGAGGGCTCCCCGGTACGGGTAATGAATGTTTCGCCCTCTACACCAATCCAGTCGCCGCGTTCCAGCAACTTCCAGAGCGCCCACACTTCATCCGTGCAGGCTTTTTTTGTCAGCATACACTGAATACCGCCCTGCACATCAGCAATCGTAAAAAACTGCGTGCGGCCCATATCGCGCAGAGCCGTGATGCGGCCCAGCAATTTCACCTGTTTACCTTCCTCGAAATCCGCTTTGATTTCGGCCGGAGAAGCAGTCACATCAAATCTTCCGCCGTAGGGGTTGACTCCCAACTCGCGGATTTTGCTCACCTTCTCACGGCGCACGGCAATCAATTCCTCTTCAGAGGAACCCGGTGCATTAGTTGTTGCTGGTGTATCTGACATAGCGCGGGCATTATACGCACTTTTGTCAGAATTTCCAGTCTAAAATCTCTAAATCCGAAGAAATAGCTGCCAATGAAGACAATGAGATAAATAATAAGCCCGGTGACCGGCAGAGAAAGCCGATGACCGGGCTATGTCGTTTTCTAAAGTTTAAGATTGCGTATTTCCTGCTTTACTTCGAGGCCGTTGCTGGGGCTACTGCGACTTCTTCTTGCACCCCGTTTTTGAATTTCTCGAAAACCGCTCGGGGGTCATCCGGGGATTGTTGAAGGGCAGCGAAAATACGGTCTCGCATTTCGAGAGCTGCTTGAAAGGCTGCTTCTTCACTTCCGTACTGCCGGTCGGAGAAATACTTTGTAAACTGATTCCACTTGCGGCAAATGCTAAGACGCCAGCCTTGGAAAGAAGTCGTTTCGTATGTATAGCGGGTGATATTACGTTGGGTCATTTCTGTGTTTTTTGGGTTGTTGAGTCGGTGGATTGCATCCACGTGCCGCAAGAATGCCAGATAAATCCGTTTGATGCAATCTAACTCGCTAATTGTTTGTGTTTAACGAAGTTAGGCGTATTTCAACAAACAGAATACAGCCTTTGAGCTTGCAATTCGGCGCAAGTGGGTTATGATGAGGGGCATGAGCCGACTTTCCATTCCCGAATATGTGATGGCACTCGCCCATGTAGCTGCCTTGCGCTCCGAAGATCCCTACCGCAAGGTGGGAGCCGCCGCGCTGGACAAAGACAACCGAGTCATCGGGACGGCATACAACGGGCTATTTCCGGGATTCGATGCACCGGCAGGCTTCTGGTCATCTCGTGATGAAAGACAAAAGTACATGTTGCATGCCGAAATTAACTTGTGCAGTCTATTCAAGCGGGGAGAAGCGCGCATTGTAGCCTGCACCACCATGCCCTGCACCTCCTGCATGCAGGCACTATGCGCCCATGGCGTGAAGAAGATTTATTACGGAGAAGGCTATGCCGCATCTGAAGCACCGGCCATTGCAGCCATGTATGGAGTAGAGCTGATACAGGTGAAAGACTACCCCCTCTCTCGCCACTTCCCGCTCGTCCCCAACGGCTGATTACGAACACACGAACTTACCCTTTTCCTGTGGCAAAACCGCTCACAGATATCGTAGCAAACTCTCCAGCATTTGCCGGGGAATTGGGGCGTTTGCAGGAGAGGACCTTGGGTGCGCCGATCATCTTCCCACGCACCAGTCCGGCGGCGTTCGCCTTTGTTGCAGCCTTGGTGGCTGCCAAAAATCCGGGGAAAGGGCGCACTTGGATAGTGGCAGATGCCCTCCCCCGGCAAGAGCGAGTAGCCGCCGAGATAGGGCTGTGGACGGATGCCGCCTGTATCTTTGTGCCGGAGCGGGAGATTCACATCAATAATGGATTGAGCGACCCGGACCTCGCAGCAGAGCGTTTGGATGCGATACGGGAAATTTCCCAACCGGCAACTGCACCTCAGGTCGTAGTGGTAACGGCTGCAGGGCTCAAGCAACCCATACCCGTTTTTAACCAAGCACAGGAAACAACAATCACGCTATCGACGGGCAAAGAATCCCCCCCCGAAGATTTGATAAAAATCTTCCAACAACGAGGATTCGATAGAGTGGAACAAGTGACAGCCCGTGGACAATGGAGCTTGCGCGGTGGCATACTGGACGTATTCCCGCTCCAAACGGCGTGGCCCCTGCGTGTCGAATTTTTTGGAGACGAGGTAGAGAGCATTCGTGCATTTGATATTGATTCCCAGCTCTCATTCAAAAAACTGTCCTATGCCGAGCTGGTCTTGGAAGAACCACCGGACGAAGCGTGTTTACAAGATCTCATCACAGAGCAAGACCGCGTTGTTTCCTTACCGGGCAGCGGGATTCCGGGGGATGTTCTCGTATTCGAAACACCACCGGAAGTGGCAGATGTATTGCCGGATTTGGATGCGCTTACAAGTAATGAACCTCTGGCCATATTCGGCGAACCCCTCGGAAGTTTCGAGAGCGGCGACTTTGTGATGCAGGAAGCGCGCCGCAATTTGGCACGCACCAGCTTGCTCAAATGGAGACAAGAAAAATGGCGTATTGTCATGTACTTCCCCCATGAGGGCGAAAAAAAGAGATTCGAGGAAATATGCGGCGATGATGCAGCTTGGCAATGTGTGCAAGCTAGAGACGGCGAATTACCTTTTGGCTTTACCATACCTGCTGCCAAACTCGCGGTTTTATCTGCAGCCGAATTATTCGGGCGCTACACCTCACCACGCACCCGCAGGAAAAACGATTTGGCAGATAGATTGCGCCGGGAAAGAGCCCAAGCCCCGCTGCGTGAAATTGCCCCCGGTGATTTGGTCATACACGCCGCGCATGGTTTAGGCAAATTTGTAGGCATTGTTCAAGATGCCAAAACGGGAGAGGAAGAACTGCATATAGAATATGCTGGAGGGGTCTTGCTGCGCATTCCTCTGCGCCAAGGCCACTTGGTGTCCAAATACATAGGTTTGGGCGCACGCACCCCGGAGCTGAGCAAACTGGGAGATGCCCGGTGGCGCCGCGCCTGCCAGGCCGCAGAAAAAGCAGTTGCGGACTACGCCGCGCAATTGCTGGAGGTGCAGGCAGAGCGCGAGAGCAACTCCGGATATGCCCACCCGGCAGATTCTTCTTGGATGTGGCAATTTGAATCCAGCTTCCCTTACCGCGAAACGCCCGACCAGCTCCGCGCCATCAACCAAACCAAAGCGGATATGGAAGCCCCCCGCCCAATGGACAGGCTCATCTGTGGCGATGTTGGCTTTGGCAAAACAGAGGTCGCTATCCGCGCGGCGTTCAAATGCGTCACCGGTGGGCGGCAAGCGGCCATTTTAGCCCCCACCACCGTATTGGCTGATCAGCACTGGCGTACCTTCCGCACCCGCATGAGTGAGTACCCCATCCGCATCGAGCTCCTCAGCCGATTCACCCCCCCAAAAAAAGCGGCGGAAATCATTGCCGGGTTGGAAAGTGGCGAGGTGGATATCGTCGTTGGTACCCACCGCATCATTTCCAAAGACATACACTTTAAAAATCTGGGGCTGGCCGTCATTGATGAAGAACAACGATTTGGCGTGCGCCACAAGGAGCAATTCAAACGTATGTTCCGTATGGTGGATATGCTCACCCTCTCTGCCACCCCCATTCCGCGCACTCTTTATGTAGCTCTCATGGGCGCCAGGGATATGAGCACCATTGATACGGCCCCGCTCAACCGCCTGCCGGTGCAAACCGCCGTCTGCCCGTACAATGAAGAACTCATTGCCAAGGCTATTGAGCGCGAACTAGCGCGCAATGGCCAAGTCTTTTTCCTGCACAACAGAGTCCAAAGTATCCGCGAAAAAGAAGCTGAGCTGCGCCGCCTTGTACCCAAAGCACGCATCGTGGTGGGCCACGGCCAGATGGATAAAAGCGAGTTGGAGTGCATCATGCGTGACTTCGTAGCCGGCAAGGCAGATGTTTTGCTCTCCACCACCATTATTGAAAGTGGCATTGACATCCCCAACGCCAACACCATTATCATTGACCGAGCAGACCGCTTCGGGCTGGCAGATTTGTACCAGCTGCGCGGGCGAGTCGGGCGCGGCGGACACCGAGCCTACGCCTATCTCCTACTCCCCCCGGATGCCCTTTGTACCGGAGATGCCCGCAAGCGCGTATCCGCTATCAAGCAATACACGGAACTGGGCAGCGGATTCAAAATTGCTATGCGCGATTTAGAAATACGCGGAGCAGGTAATTTATTGGGAACCCAGCAAAGCGGGCATATTGCCGCTATCGGATTTGAGCTCTATTGCCAGCTACTGCGCCAATCCATCGAGCGTTTACAGGGAAAAGTTCCGACCATCCGCGCAGATGCCTCTGTCAAGGCGGATTTCCTCTGCGTCAGCGAATCTGCCATGGCCACGCGCACACCTTCCGGCGAATTGCTCGGCGCCTATCTGCCTGCTGCCTACGTAGAATCCACCCGCACCCGTATGTCTTGTTATACCCAGTTGGCAAAATGCTGCACCCATGCAGATGCAGACGAGCTGGCAAACCAGTGGAAAGACCGCTTTGGCCCCCTGCCCCCGGAAGCGCAGCACCTTCTGCTCATGCACAAAATTAAAATAGCCGCCTCCAACCGCAACATATCTCAAGTGGAAATAAGTGGGCAAAAACTCATGCTTACACGCAACAACGATTACATTCTGCTGGAACGCCGCTTCCCTCGTTTGCGCAAATTACACGCAGCCGATAAATTGCAAGAAGCCTTGCAATTCCTCATCGGATAAGCTAGGCCACCTCATCGGCAAGAAGAAGCGTCTAGTTGTGATTATGCTACGCGAAATTTTGGGGGTGTATTTTCATAGGCTTAAGATTGGAAGAGTCGTCAGTCAGCTTATCGTAAATTGCTACCGGAATTTCATTTTTTGATTCGGCACAATAATCATTTGGATGATTGCCACACTTTGGTTTGTTTTTAGCCACCTTTTTTGCGGATTTCATGGCTTGCATTCCCCAAGGGATTAGTGAAATCACCGACACAAATACTATCGCAACCATATCTCCTGGACCGAATTCTTTGTTTCCATAATGGTTTTCTTGGATTTGCTCTGTAATAGCACCACCTATAGGCGCGCCGGCCAAAGGCGTAAACCAAGCAGACAGCACACCTCCAACGGCACCCGAAAGCCCTTTTCCGAGGAATGCAAGTATGAGAGCATCTGCAGAAACAGGCTCTTTCCCCAGAACGTCAATGACATGAATCGGGGCATTATTTGAATATGCTTAGAGTTTTTTGCGTGTATTGGTCAAAGCCCAGGGAAGCGGTGGTCTGATTGCCGTTGATGTATAGCATCTCGGTAATCAAATCGCGTTTGGCTTCGTAGGTCTGCATCAGCGTTACCCCATTGGGATGCGTCAGGCTGTGCAGCAAACTGGAGCCGGGGAGATAGTCGTAGCGGAACAACTTTTCCTCTCCCTCGTGTACGAACCCGGCAGAATGAGAGAGCGGCGGCCCCTCGGCATTGTATCGGGTCTAAGCGGCGCAGGAGAAGATGCCCGCGTATTTCACCACTCTCATCTTGTCGCTTTGAATCTCGCAGATCACATATCAAAGGACATCACTCCACTGGGGTGAAGGTTTAGGCTCTGCAATGTTGCAAATACGGTCAATCATGCGGTCCCAGTTTTCCTGCCCTTGCTCAATTTCTATTTGAATGCGCAAGAAGTAAATGGGAACATCCATCTCGCCGGGCCGCAAGAAACGCACGGCATCTTTCTCCGTGGTCACAATTAAATCAACAGCACGGTCGGCACAGCGCTCCACAAAGGCATCCAACTCCGCCTGGTCGAACCAGTAATGATCCGGATAACTGCGCCGGATCTCAACATTCGCCCCTTGTGCCTCCACCAAGTTTTCGAAACTCTCCGGGCGGGCAATCCCACTCAGACACGCCACATACTTATCTTTCAGATATTCCAGCGGGCGGCGCTCCCCGGTAAAGATATTTTCCAAATACACAGGGGCATGATTCGTCACAATAATATCTGCCACTTTGTTGTATCGGCGGATGGTGGAAATAAGCTCGCCCTGAGGGCGCCCCCCGCTCTTGGTGAGGATAATGTAGCTGGCTCGAGCAAGACTGGTACGAGGTTCTCGCATCGTACCGCGAGGCAACAAGGCCCCGGTTCCAAAGGGGAAGCCACAATCAACCAGCACAATATCAATCTCATGCCGAAGTTTGAGATACTGCATCCCATCATCCAAGATAAGAGTATTACTACCCAGCTGCTCAATGGCAAAAATGCCGGATTTCACGCGGTCTTTATCCACCAAGACCGCCACCCCATCCAAATTGCGAGCCAGCATGAACGGCTCATCACCTGCGTAAAGGGGGCTCAGATAACGAGTGACACCATCGCTGGCTATTTTGGGCAGACGCTTCACTTTCTCCCCCTGCGCATCGAGCCACACCTGAGGCTCATCCAAATCCATACTCTTGTAACCACGCGTCAGAATGGCACACTTGCGCCCCCGCTCTGCCAGCGTACGAGAAAGAAGCTCTACCACAGGCGTTTTACCGGTACCACCGGCGGTAATATTGCCCACACTCACCACGAATGTCCCCAAGTAATGAACAGTCTTGATTCGGCGCCGAAACAAAAATAAACGAGTTTTTATCAGGGCATAAAAGCCAAATGATGCCACCCGCAATGCGCAACGCATCATCCACGCACGGAATCCCCGAGCTCTACCAAAAACAACTTCGGTGCCCCATTCGGCAAATTCATCCATGCGGGATTTCATGTGGCTATGGTAACAAAGCACCGGTTAAATGTCAATCAAATGAACTGCTACGGCAGGAAGAAAGAGTGCATTCGGTCCAAATCTTCAGCAGATCAGTTAGAACCAACTTGCTGTACTTTCGTCATATCTTGCGATTGGATTTGAACTTGAGAAGCTAACCCGGCCATGGAAATGATTGTGTGATATATATAATCGTGCGATGAAAACAAAGTGGCATTGTTTTTCAAATTATTCACAATACCCGGGTGCTCTGTTGCGTACTTGCTTGAATACCATATAAGAGAACAAACATGCGTTTGTTCTTTGGCAGACAACGGACCGGCATGCCCATATCTGCCCCCCTCTCCAAATGACTCCCCGTGATCCGATGAAAATAACATGATGGCACTCTTACCTTTAAGCGCACGAATAATAGCCCCCAACCTTGCATCGACATCAATCAAGCAGTTATCATATTTATCTACCTGTTTGGACGAACCAAAGACATCATTTTCTGCAATGTAGGGTCTGTGTCCGGCTCCATCTTCAATCAATAGGAAAATGGGGGATGAACCTTTATTATTAACGATAGAAGATACAGCTTCCTCGTATTCAAGAGGCGAAGCCGGTCTAGAATGCAAATTAATTTGATTATTCAACAGAGGTGCTATTTGTGCAGATAAATACCATTTACCACCTGTATTGGCCCCCACCAGAAGATGATTAGCATAATTGTGTTTCTTTAAAATATTCAGGAATGAATTGTGTGTAGTTTTTCCTGTTTCGGGAGAAGAAAGCGACAATATGGAATAGATAGATCCTACTGTATGAGTTGATTTGGAATGAACAAATGGTAAGTTGATAATATTCTCCATTTTTGAAAGTATGGGCATCGTATTTCGATGATAACCGTTCAAAATACTATGATCCGCTCTGTATGCTTCTCTTATATACAATACAACTACATCAGGAAGAGTCTTTACGACAACCTCAGATTCATACGTGGCAACATCCTTTAGCACTGGAGGATTCAAATACTGGAACAAACAAATCACAAAATTCTGAGCCTCAGCAAAAGGTCGCATATTGCCAAATGTTGTTACAGTACTTTCATGTTCATGAGCATGATAGCAATCCTTGTAATATAAAAAAATGTAAGGAGCGGTGGCTGTGGCAATCAACGCGAACAAAGATAAACATACAACAATAGCTTTCTGTTTTGCTGTCTTATAAAAAGCAAGTTTTGGCATCCACCATGCGACACCAAACGATACAACAAAAGCCAAAGCAGCTAATAAGACGGTGCGCAGATCTGTGTATGAAACCACCTCATCCCAACAGGCATTGTACATAGCTATAGACAATTCTCCCGCGTACGTTCCATACATAACTCTCGCAGCAACACATACGCAAGACAACAACAAAAACACAGGAATAATGATGAAACTAATAACACGATGGCAACTAGCCAATGTTATCATAGCAAGCATAAAAACAAAAGACAACAAAAAGGCGGCCACGCTTGTCACCCCAGCGGAATACCAACCAAAGAACATGCTCGGAAAAATACTGGAAGAACTTAGTGCATATGTAAAAACAAATGACAAGAGAACGATTAATCCACATTTCATTATTCTTTGAGAGCTCATTTTCTTACGTCTGTATGCAAATGTCACAAAATTCCCCTATCTAAGAAACCCCGCACGCACATGATAACAAAACAGCAAAGAAACGTCAACTAATTTCCCATCCCTCTGAGCAAAAGGCTCTACTGAGCACTTTGATAAGGATCAATAAAATACAACTTGAAACGGGGAGAGAAAAATGCTACAAAAACAATAATGATTGCATTCCTCCTAGTAGTGTTTGTAATACTTCTTTTTGTACTGCGCGAAAGGAGGGGCTATATCACGGTCAAGGGGAAGCAGCCGGATGAGCAAACGCACAAACCGCAAGCAATACAAAATTCCGGAATACATTTGACGGTGTGGATTTGCTGTGCAATGCTGGGAGGGCTCTCTATCATTCTCGCAACCACTCATGCGGAAGTCTGGTACAGGGAGGCACCCACCCAATCCAATATGTGGTTGGGTATCTCGTTCTATGCAAGTGGTATCCTTTGCGTATGGTGCAGCATCCTGAGCGAACGCAAACTCTTGGAGCGCCGCATCCTCTTGCCCGCAGTCTTATCCTCCCTACTGATTTGCACCT
Organism: Akkermansia sp.; assembly: GCA_017398355.1. Taxonomy (GTDB): domain Bacteria; phylum Verrucomicrobiota; class Verrucomicrobiia; order Verrucomicrobiales; family Akkermansiaceae; genus Akkermansia. Next base: position 23,525 of record JAFQGD010000006.1, read on the forward strand.
ACTCTGCATGCACTTTGTTCGGCAACACGCTCATTGACACGCCATCATGCCGAGAAGATTCCACCACCGGATTATATTGCATCATAGCCGGTTTTATCACCTTTCTGATTTGGTTTATACTGGGTTCATTCAAAAGAAAATAAGCCGCATTTGCCCCCAATTTACTTCTTGCAAAAAGCATTTCGCCGTGGTAATGGCGCCATCATATAGAATTCAAATGACTGATTAAGCTTGAAAAAAGCGGGGTTTGGGTGTATAAGGCGCGCATGTCTACGACTGTACGCACCCGATTTGCCCCTTCACCGACCGGATACCTGCACATAGGCGGCGCCCGCACGGCGTTGTTCAATTATTTATTTACACGCAAGATGGGAGGCACTTTTGTACTCCGCATTGAAGACACAGACCAAGAACGCCACGTGGAAGATGCCATGAAAGCCATTTTCACAGGCATGAGCTGGTTGGGATTGGATTGGGATGAAGGCGAAGGCAAGGGTGGCGCATACGAGCCGTATTTCCAAAGCCAGCGCAAGGACATCTACGACCGCTATTTCCAAAAATTGGTAGAGATGGGGCGCGTGTACGAATGCCCTGCCCCCAATAAGCGAGACAAAAACGGCGATGAAATTCCCGGCACAAGCGAAGGCACGGTATGGCGTTTTCGCTTCAAACGCGAGGGCGTGATGACACTGCACGATTTGGTGTGCGGTGACATTTCTGTGGATTACAACAACGTGGACAACACCCCCGACATGGTGGTCAAACGCACGGATGGCTCCTACATCTTCCACTTGGTAAATGTGGTAGATGATATTGAGATGAAAATCACCCATGTCATCCGCGGAGAAGACCACATCATGAACACCTTCAAACACCTGCAGCTCTTTGATGCATTCGGCGTAGAGCCCCCGGTGTACGCCCACATCCCCCTCATCCAAAACCCGGATGGCTCCAAAATGAGCAAGCGAGACGTGGGGGCTCAGCTGGGTAACTACCCAGAAGAGGGCTTCCTGCCGGATGCCGTGGTCAACTTCATAGCGCTTCTGGGCTGGAGCCCCAAGAGCGATGATGAAATCTTTACCAAGGAGGAACTCATCAACCTCTTCTCTTTGGAAAATGTGAACCGAGCTGCGGCCAAGTTCGACATCACCAAGTGCAAATGGATGAACCAGCAGCACATCATGCGCCTTGCACCGGAGAAGTTCGTGGAGCTTTCCATACCCTTCTGCACAGCTGCCGGATTGCAGGATACCGCCCAGCTGCGGGAGGTGCTCCCCTCCGTGCAAACGAAAGTACAGCTGCTGAGAGAAGTCCCCGCGTGGGTAAAATGGGTTCAGGTGCTGGAGTACGAAGAAGAATCCATGGCGAAGTTGCAAGAGAACGCCCGCGAGATGCTCAATCTTTTTGTGGAGGGAGCCAAGGGAATCGATGAATGGAGTGGCGAAGCTGCTTTCCAAATTGTAAAACCGCTGACAAAGGCCAACGGCGTAAAGGTGGGGGCGATGATGTTCCCCCTGCGCATGGCGCTGACCGGTTGCCACGCAGGCCCGGGAATCGATGTAATCATGCAAACGCTGGGGCGAGATGAAGTTCTGCGCCGTATTGCCATTTTTCCCTGCTAAAACCGCCCACACCCGTGCGAACAGCCGACTTTGACTACCACTTACCTGAAGAGTTGATTGCGGATAGGCCCCTGCCCAACCGCTCGGCTTCGCGTATGCTGGTGGTACACCGTGATACCGGACTCATAGAGCACAAGCATTTCAGCGACATCATCGACTACATACAACCCGGAGATCATCTGGTTCTCAACAACACAAAGGTGATACCGGCTCGCTATTTCAGCAACGATGGTAGTATTGAAATCGTACGCGCCGGCCTAGCTCAAGAATTGGTGTGGAAATGCCTTGTGCGCCCCGGCAAAAAAATGAAAGTGGGACGCTCTGTTCAAATAGGAGATGCAACCGGCACGGTAGAATCCATTGATGACGAGGGCTACCGCTACATCCGCTGGGATAAGTTCGTGGATGAGGAAACCTATGGTAGACTGGCTCTCCCTCACTATATGAACCGCGAAAGCGAACCCGCCGACAAAGAGCGCTACCAAACGGTTTATGCCCGGCATGAGGGAGCCATTGCCGCACCGACGGCAGGCCTGCACTTCACCCCGGAAATCTTGGCAAAGTTGCCACACAGCTTTGTTACGCTGCATGTTGGCGTAGGCACTTTCCGCCCCGTCAAGGCCGAGTATGTGGCAGACCACCACATGCACCGTGAAAGCTTTGTCATGCCGGAGGAAACCAGCAAAGCCATAGAAACTGCGCAGAGAGTCATTGCAGTCGGCACCACCAGTGTGCGGGTGCTGGAAACACTTGCCACACGCCATGGCCGCCCCCTGCCGCCCGGCCCGGGAGAAACGGATATCTTCATCTATCCCGGCTATAAGTACAAAGTAGCTGATGCTCTACTCACCAATTTCCATCTACCACAGAGCACCCTCATCATGCTGGTGTGCGCCTTTGCCGGCAAGGAACTGGTGATGGAGGCATACCGCCAAGCTGTTGAGCAACGCTACAGATTCTTCTCGTACGGAGACTGCATGCTCATTCTCTAGTACCTCCTCACCCAGCGAAACATTTTTGCCGGGCAATTCCACGCGCCCGGCTTTTTTGTGCCATCCCGAGGCCGCTGACATAGCTTTTAGCTTGCGTGCGCGCGTGGCGAGTGTTAAAATGAGCGTCAGCATGAAAGTTATCACCATTTATGGCAGCAAAAGCGACCTCCCCTTCATGGAGCCCGCCCGTACCTACTTTGCAGAAAACAACGTTGAGCATGAGGAAGTCATCTACTCCGCACACCGCGATTTACCCGCCCTTATCGAGTACTTAGCAGGGCTTGAAAAAGCCGGCACCAAAGCCGTACTCCTCTGCGTAGCAGGGCTTTCTGCAGCGCTGCCCGGCGTAGTGGTCATGAACACAGAGCTGCCGGTCATTGGTGTGCCGGTACCCTGCGGTCCCTTGAATGGGGTCGATGCTTTGCTGGCAATCTCCCAACTTCCCGGGGGCGTACCGGCCACCACAGTGGGGCTGCACAAAAAGACCCCCATTAATGCCGCTATGGCCGCTCATCGCATCATCAAGCTTGCACAATAACACACAACGCCATGCCTACCATCAGCCAAGAAGCTATCCAAAACGCCCTTCGCGATTGGGCCGGGCGCATTGCAGCCAGCTCTGCAGAAGGCGAAAAGTTGGCTGTGGTGGGACTCATCAGCCATGGAGATATTCTAGCTCGACGGCTTGTAGCATTACTGCAAAACGCCGGAGTCCCCGCTCTCTATGGGGCACTGGATATTTCCCTCTACCGGGATGATTTCGACATGCTCAGCCACAAGCCGGCTCTGCGTGCTTCTTACCTACCATTTTCAACCGATGGGATGCACGTCATTCTGGTGGACGATGTGATTGACACCGGGCGCACCGTACGAGCAGCCCTGAATGCCTTATTTGAGTACGGGCGACCGGCTTGTGTGGAGCTTTATACTCTCGTTGACCGAGGTGGGCGGGAACTTCCTATTCACCCGGATGTAGCAGCCTTTAGCACTCCAAAAGAAGCCGGAGTCAAAGTACACCTGCTGGAAATTGACGGCACAGAAGACATTACCTACTGATTTTCTTTATCATGAAACCAAGAAAAGATTTGCTCACCATCGGCGATTTGAGCGATGAGGATATCAACACCATCCTCGACAGCGCAACCGCCATGAAAGATATCTTCACCAAGAGTGTCAAGAAAGTACCGGCACTCAAAGGCAAATCGGTACTCACCCTTTTCTATGAGCCGAGTACGCGTACGCGCTCCTCATTCGAAGTAGCGGCTCACCGTCTTTCGGCAGACGTGACCACCTTCACCGTTTCCACCTCATCTGTGGTGAAAGGCGAAAGCGTACACGACACGATTGACACCCTCATGAGCATGAAGATGGACTACATCATCGTGCGCCACAAAAACAGCGGTATCCCCGCTGTGATTGCCCGCCACTGCAAGGCGGCCGTCATCAACGCCGGAGACGGCGCTCATGCTCACCCCAGCCAAGCATTTCTGGATGCCTTCACCATCCGTGAAAAATACGGCACAGTGGCAGGAAAACGAGTAGTTATCATTGGAGATATTTTGCACAGCCGCGTAGCACGCTCCACCAGCACCATCCTCAAGCGTTTAGGCGCAGAAGTGGCCTACATGGGCCCCGGCCCGCTTGTACCACCACAAGCATACACCGGCATACCGCGTTTCTCCAACTGGGATGATGTATTTGAATGGAAACCCGACGTCATCTACCTGCTGCGCGTACAAAACGAGCGCATAGACTCCCCATTTTTCCCGGCCAAAGATTATCACCAAGCGTTCGGGGTGACAGATGAGCGCCTGCGCCGCATCGACGATTTGAACCTCTCTATCATGCACCCCGGCCCCGTAAACCGCGGTGTAGAACTGTGTGATGCAGCTATGGATTACCGCAACAGTTTGATATGCAACCAAGTTGAGAACGGAATTGCTGCTCGCATGAGCATCCTCTACCACCTTACCCCCCAGACTCAGAACAATGACTAACACCTACATTCTCAACGCCACTTGGGTTCTTGATGGCAAGCCGTATGACTTCTGTCTGGGGCAAGATTCCGATACCGCCTGTGAACTGGATGGCATTTGTCTGCCCGGGATTGAACGCATCGCCCCTGCCGGAGAGTTAGAAATACCGGCAGGAGCCCCCCGCGTGCATGATGCAGCAGGCAAGATTCTCATGCCGGCCCTTTTTGACATGCACGCCAGCATCGAAATTGATGGGCGCAGCAAGAGAGAATGCGTGAGCCGCGCCGGGCAAGCCGCCATTGCAGGTGGCGTGTGGGGCATGCTTGTGATGCCCACGCCGGGATTTTGTTTCGACAACGCTGCCACGCTAGATAGTTTCCATGATGCAGTGACACAGCGATCTGCCGCCGAAATGCTGCCGGCCGGGTGCATTTCCGAAGGTATGAAGGGCGAACAACAAGCCCCCTACAACACGCTGGCTGCGCGTGGAGTAAGCATCTTGAGTGATGGCAAGAACCCGCCGAGCAACCTGCTCATGCTGCACCGTGCCATGAAATATGCCTCAGAAATCGGCATGACATTTGCACTGCGAGGCGATGTCCCCGCCCTGACGGCCAACACGTGCATCCACCCCGGCACCACTTCTTACAAACTGGGGCTACATGGCACCCCGCCCTGTGCTGAGGAAATTGGCATTGACACCGCCCTGCGCTTAGCTGCAGATGCCGGAGCAAAAGTGCATGTACAAACAGTGAGTACAGCCGGTGGGGTGGATATTATCCGCCGAGCAAAAGCAGCAGGGCAACAAGTCACGGCAGAAGTAGCCCTACACCACCTCCTCTTCACACACGAAAACGTTGGGATATACGACACCACATATAAGACACTGCCCCCCCTGCGAGAGACCTCTGACTGCGAGGCCCTTTTGGAAGGGCTGAAAGATGGTACAATAGACTGCATTGTTTCCGACCACACCCCCTGCACCCCCTTTGCCAAAAAGCAGGATTTCACCTCTGCCCCCCAAGGCATGATTGCGTTGGACACCTTCTTGCAGGCCATCTACACCCACTTAATTAAGCCGGGCAAACTGAGTTGGGCAGATGTCGTGCGCACCTGCTGTATCAACCCGGTCAGCATTGCCAATCCGGTAGACTTGGAAGAAGATGTTCCCACCGCAGCACCCTTGCTTCTCTTCAACCCAGAAAACGGCGTTGAAGTAGGGGGCGATACGCTTCCCAGTGGTACACTCAACACCCCATTCCTTGGCACAAAGCTCCAAGGCTGCATTACTCTTCCCCTTCAATAACCCTTTTGAACCAGCATGATTATCTATATCGTAAGTGATGGCAAACGTGGGCATATTTCCCAAACGCAAGGACTTGCAGAGGCCTTGCTGGAGCGAGCCCGCAAACAAAAGCCTGAACAAGAGCACAGTTACCACTTGATTGATATAACCAATAAAAGTTGGCTCAACAAGTTCTTCTACAAGGGCAAGGAATTGAATTTGCCTAACCCTGACTTGGTGCTTTGCGCGGGCCACGGCACTCACTTTGCAGCACTCAGCTTAGCGAGGCACAAAAAATGCTTGTGCATGGTATGCATGAAACCCAGCTTGCCGCTCAGCTCGTTTGATCTCTGCATCATCCCCCGCCACGATTTGCCTGATGGAGAAAACACCAAGGGGCATGTCTTCCAAACGGTGGGTGCCATCAATGCCATTCGCCCGGTATCCGGGGTGGATAAAAGAGAAACCCTTATTTTGGTGGGTGGACCCAGCAAGGAATTCATATGGGAATCTGAATTTGTCCTCACCCAGTTGACGACCATTGCCCGCCGAACCTCCACCCCCATGGTTCTGACAACATCTCGCCGCACCCCCAAAGATTTTGCGGGGGATGTATCCAACGCCTGCCCCAGTGTCAAAGTAGAGCCCGTTGAATCCACCGGGCCTACGTGGGTGGCAGACCATTTGGCAACAGCCAAGGAAGTGTGGGTGACACAGGATAGTGTTTCCATGGTATATGAGGCGCTTTCAAGCGGAGCACCAGTAGGCATACTCGAGCTCCCCCGCAAGAATCGGGATGCACAGAAATGTTCGCGCGTGGTGCGCGGTCTCAACATGCTTATCGAAGATGGCGGTGTATGCACATTCACCGCTTGGGCAAAAAACGGGGTCATTCCCCAGTCTGAAAAAGTCCTCAACGAAGCAGGCCGAGCCGCTGATTATATTCTGAACAAATTCCCGAAGCTTTTATCATGAAAATCATGCATCTCCTTCCCTCGCTATCCTCCGGTGGCGTAGAACAGGTTGTTTTGGAACTCTGCCAAGGGCTGTGTTCCCGTGGGGAGGAATGTATTGTCGTATCAGCCGGTGGTGGCATGGTAGAAGCTATCGAAAAAACGGGGGCCCGCCACATTACTCTGCCCATTGGCAAAAAAAGTTTGCGCACCTTCCTCATGGTTGGTAAGATGGCGCGTCTCATCAAGCGAGAAAAACCGGAGATTCTTCATCTTCACTCTCGCGTACCGGCTTGGGTGGGTTACTTAGCATGCAAGCGGGTGCCACGTAAATACCGCCCGGCAGTCATCACAACTTTCCACGGTTTTCACTCCGTCAACTTTTACTCCGGTATCATGGCAAAGGGCGACAAGGTGGTGGCTGTATCCAATTGCATGCGCGAGCACATCCTTAGCCACTATCCCCATACGGATGACGCAGATATCTGCATCATTCCCAATTCCGTAGACACAGAACAAAACTTCTACGGTTACACCCCCTCCGATGAATGGTTGAGCCAATGGAGCAGAGACTACCCTGAACTGGCGGGTAAATTCACCCTCTGCCTCCCAGGGCGAATCACCCGTATCAAAGGGGCGCAACACCTTGTCCCCATCTTATCCGGACTCCAAGCCAAAGGTATTCCCGCACATGCAGTCATTGTCGGGGAAACCAAAAAAGGCAAAGAAGCACTACGCCGAGAACTCTGTGATGCCTTTGAAGCAGCGGGCCTTACTTCCAGCGTCACATGGACCGGTCACCGCACAGATTTGCGAGATGTTCTTTGCGCCTGTGATGTGACACTATCACTTACCTTGCAACCGGAATCATTTGGAAAAACGACCTTGGAAGCACTTGCTCTGGGTCGTCCGGTAGCGGGCTATGAACATGGTGGCGTGGGAGAACAACTCGATGTGTTTCTCCCGGCCGGAAAGTGCCCGACCAAAAATACGGATACCATGGTAAACATCCTTGCTGATTGGTATCACCAGCGCCCCATTCCCAAACACCCCGTCCCCTCCCCATATAAACGGGAAGACATGATAAACGCCCACATTGCGCTATACCATTCCGTCCTCCAGCAGAAGGCATGAAAATCATCCATTTCTCGCCCTTTCTCAAATCTGCCGGGTTGGGGCGCTATGCAGCAGATTTAGCGTGTGCTCTTCAAGAAAGCGGCACTCAGAATCTGGTATTATCTCCACCAAGCGAGTTGGTGAGCCGCATGCAGGAAATAGGAGTGCAACATGCACGCTGCTCCCCCCCGAACATCATTACCGCCATCCGTGGCAAAAGCAAGCTCAAAACTCTCATTCGCACCTCCGAACCGGACCTTATACAAGTGTATTCTCGGGAGGCAGCATGGATAGCTGGTCTATCCTGCCGCAGCTTCAAAAACCCACCACGCATTGTCGGTGTGCTGACGGGCTACCCCCGCAAGGGGCTTGCCAATGTGGGGTTCAATTATTGCCATTGCTTCACGGCAGTTTCCAAACACTTGCGAAATGTGCTGAGTGCCCATAGCGAACTCTACCGCAAGCAAAAGCAACCTTTCATCATCCCCTACGGAGTCAATGAGCACCAGTGCTACCCCGGATACTCGCCATCACACAATTGGCTTGAGCAGTGGCACCGCACACACGCCCCCCGTGAAAAAGCCTTCACACTGTGTATTCCCGGTTCCATTTCTCCCCTGCAGGGATTGGAAGATTTGGCACCATTGATGCAACAACTCCTCAAAAACGGAGTCCCGGCTCATGCCTATATCGCCGGAGATGTACGCCATGCAACCCCCGGATACGTTGACCACCTGCGCAACATTTTTGCCCAAATGCAAATCGAAAATCGCATCAGCTGGGTTGGTGCCCGCACGGATATGAGGGATTTGATGGCCGTGTGTGATGCAACCCTCTCCTTGGCCCACGGTCCGGCCACCCATAATCATGCCATTCTGGAAGCTCTCGCGCTGGGACGCGCGGTAGCAGGCTATAACCATGGTGCAGTAGGCGAGTTGCTCACGACCTTTCTGCCTGAAGGCAAAATCCCCCCCTCTGATCCCTGCACCATGGCAGACGTCCTGACCCAATGGCATACCTATCCTCCGGCGCTGCCGGAAAGCATCCCCTACCCCTACCGCCTTTCCGATACTGCACGCAGTTACTGCGAACTGTATAAGTACATCCTCGAGCATGAATAAAACAATCAACGGTGATGAAAACGCAGGCATGCCTTTCTTTGCCGAAGAGGTTGCCGCCGGTTTCCCGTCCCCGGCAACGGGGGAACTCAATGGAAGCTTAGATCTCAACCACTTGTGCATCAAGCATCCGGCAGCTACATACTACATTCGAGCTCGTGGAGAAAGCATGGTAGATGCAGGGATTGCTGATGGCGATATCCTCGTTGTAGACCGTAGTATCACCCCGAGAAACGGCGATATCATCATCGCTGAGTTGGAGGGCGCTTTCACCGTCAAATATTACGAAAAAAAAGCAACGCAAATCCGCCTCATCCCCGCAAATCCCAAATTCTCCCCCATCATCATTACCCCCGCCCGGCAAGCAACCTTCTTCGGTGTCGTCACTTGGGTACTTAAGCCTACCCACTGATTCTTTCTCGCTCTTGACAAAAAGAGAGCCGCATGGTAGAGTTAACTCTATGGAGGACTTTACCCTTACACACAAGATTGCCAGCTACGAATGCAGCGCAGACTTATTGCTCAAGCCGGAATGTTTTCTGCACATGTGCCAAGAGATGGCGGAGAGCCATGCCGGCACGCTGGATTTCGGCTACGATTGGGCTATCCGGAGTGGCATTATCTGGGTAGAGATTAGCGCAGACTTTGAATTCATACGCCGCCCCCGCTGGAAAGAAACAGTGACGTTGCGCACAAACACGGGCAAAGCCACCCCGTTGCAAGCGCACCGTTTTGTCGAGATGAAAGATGCGGAGGGGAACATTCTGGCCAAGGCCGATTTGTATTGGGCTCTCATTGATGTGAAAACACGCCGTTTGGTTCCGCTCAAACGCACCACCCTCAATCTGGATGATTTGAGTGAATCCATCATCTCGCAAAGCATGCCGGAAATGCCAAGCGATGCAACAGAGCAGAACGCTTCCGCAACCCTCACCACCACCCGCCGAGACATTGATTTCAACGGTCACATCAACAACAGCGCCTATCTTATATGGGTGCTGGACACATTGCCACAAGCAATTACACCCGCAGGGGAACCAAGCCGCATCCACATCGCCTTCAAACACGAGAGCCACGCCCAGCAGCAGATTCATATCACCCACACAGTAAAAGGTAATCGCTCTTCCCATACCCTTACCAGTGGCGAAGAGACCCGAGCCTTAGTTGATATCCTTTGGGCCTAACGCCTAGATATCAATATCTATACCAAAGGTGGAAGATAAGTTGCTGGCATCAAAATTTTGAGTCGTCAGCACAGGCGTTGATACGAGGGAAGCCGCATCCACGGAGCGGAGCATAAAAAGAAGCGATGGGTTCTCGTCAATAAGCACCCCGGCCGCATAAATAGCCGCAGCCGCATGGGGGCAAGGCTCTGCCCAATCTGCGCATGAGCAAAACATGTGCCAATCTGCAGGCTCCGGCAACAATCCATTTTCGGGATGGCATAGCTGCTGCATCACACTATCATCTATCTTCCCGGCAAGCAGGGAAACGAGAGAATCAATATGCCCACTACACTGGTGGCGCAAGGCTTCCACTCGCTCGTCATCGGGGGGAGCCATACGCAAGCTCACTTCATATATTTCATCCGCGCTTACCTTGGCCGTGATAAGCCCCGGCGCAAGGCGAACATCCAACACGCACCCATGGCGCAGCAGCGTACGCCCCGGAGCCAAGCACAAGCCACCGGCTTCACAATGCGCCAAGTGACGCATCCACGCCTGCCCCCAAAAATGCGTGGCCAGCTTGCGAGATACATTTACCACAGGGTGCAAGCTCTCCCCGGCGGCTTTTAAATCAGCCATGCGAGCAGCGGCAAGTTTTGCCAATTCTTTTGCGCTCAAGCGCGGGGAAAACTCATCGCACATAAACAGGGTGGAAAATCCTTATTCAAAAATCGCACCGCAAAGCGGTCTATGTGGCTTTGCGGTGCGAAATAAGAGGAAAAAGTAAAATGCTTTACTTGGTGACGCTCTTGAAGTATTCGAGCGTGGTCTTGAGCCCCTCTTCCAGCGTGTGCTGGGGCTTCCAACCGGCAGCGCGGAGTTTGTCTGCACAAGCGCGGGAGTGCTTCACATCACCGGGACGCTCCGGCAGGTGTACCACCTTGGAGGAAGAGCCGGCAGCTTCAATGATAATATCAGCCAGCTTGTTGATGGTAATCTGGCCACCGTAGCCCACATTGTTCACACCTGTCACCTCTGGGTGTTCTGCCACATAAGCCAAGGCACCCACAATATCCTTCACGTAAATGAAGTCGCGGGTCTGTTCACCATCACCATACACGGTGATATCCTCACCCTTGATGGCCTTTTCCATGAAAATCGGTACGGCGGCAGCGTAGGCACCCTTGGGATCCTGGCGGGGGCCGAACACATTGAAGAAACGGCAACAACCGGTATTGATTTGTCCCGTTGTGCGGAACATATCCATGTAGTACTCACCATCAAGCTTCGTGATACCATAGGGGCTCTTGGGCTCCGGATACATGGTCTCCACCTTGGGCACAATGGGGTTATCACCATAAATGGCGGCAGAAGAAGCCAAAACAACCTTCTTGCAGCCTGCCTTGCTGGCTTCTTCCAACACAATGAGAAGACCGTTCACATTCAAATCCAAGCACTCGCGAATCTTAGTCATAGATTCCGGCACAGAAACCAGAGCAGCCATGTGGAAAATATAGTCTACCCCCTCCACAGCCTTAGCAACAAGCTCGCGGTCGGTTATAGAGCCCTCAATAAAGGTGACATTAAGGCCATCCAAGTTCTTTTTGTAACCGGTACGAAGGTTATCCAACACGCGGATTTCCTCTGCCTTGCCCTGATAATGCTCAGCAATGTGAGAACCGATGAAACCGGCACCGCCGGTAATGAGAATTTTCATGGTGTATAAGTAATGTTGTGGTTAACGCACACTATATTAGGTTATTTTCACACGAATGCAAGCAAGAATCAACTTATTGAGCTCATTTTTCGTACAAATTCAGAAAGATGAAGGCAAGGTGTGACCACTGCGTGCTTCATAATCCGCTCTCTGGTCATCCCCAATTGGGCCAACAGCAAAGTAACGCGCCGCAGGATGATTGAAAAAGAGTGCGCAAACAGATGCGGAGGGAGCCATCATGCAGGTATCAGTCAGCACACATCCGGTATTCTCCGTAGCATTGAGCAAGTCAAACACGGTTCGCTTTTCTGCATGATCCGGCTGGCTGGGATAGCCACAGGCCGGGCGAATCGTGGCAGAGCCTCCCTGCTCCGGCCAAACTTGGAGCACACGCTCATGAGTACACTCTGCCAAGGCCTCCGCCAGCATATTCGCTAGGGCTTCGCAAAGAATGGCATTGTACGTATCGTGTTCGGCGTTGAAAGCAGCAGCCCACACATCTGCCCCGGTGATAGAGAGCTGCATTGCACCCACATACCCATCCTGCGGTGCCACAAAATCAGCCAATGCCAAGCGGGTATTTGCAGATTTCTTTTGCTGTCGCAGTGTATACAACACCGTTCCTCCCTCTACCTCGATATCATCCCCTACACGGCGTGCCGGCCACACACCGAAACAGGCTCGGGCATGCAAACGAGACTCATTTATGCCGCGTGCCAACAGCAATCGCGCATCGTCCATGAGATTCTGTGCCTCATTCACTTTTTCGCGCGGGGCATCCGCGTGCATGCACTGGCGCGCAGGATTCCACACATCATTCATCCCATACGTACGCAGCAGAATGGACCAATCAGCATGCCGCATCAAGTCCTCCCAGCTCAGCTCAAAATCCACCTTTTTATTGCAGCAGGGGCATCCCTGTGGCACTGCAACCGTGAACACACCTGTGCGCTCAGGCTTCGGTTGCGGAGAAGTCGTCCCATCAGTCTGCAAAGCTTGCGCGCGCGCCTGAGCCAAAGACAACAAGGGTACATTCTTTTCCGCAAAACTCTCGCGCATCTGCTGCTGTTGGGCGAGGATATCTTGGCGGTAGGCTGCCTTTCCGGCACCGATGAGAGCAGAAGCCACGGGCACAATGGTGGAAGCATCTGCCGTTTGCACCACTAGGCCATTGGGATAAAGCGGTGCTATTTTAAGAGCCGTGTGCATAGGGCTCGTGGTAGCACCACCTACCAAGAGCGGGAGAGTGTAGCCACCCTCCTGCAGAGCTTTTGCCACCTTTGCCATTTCATCCAAAGAGGGTGTTATCAACCCGGAAAGTGCCACCAAATCCGCCTTCTCCGTTTCGATAGCCTCTAAAATCTTTTCCAAGGGCACCATCACGCCCAAATCCACCACGCGGAATCCATTACACGCCAGAACCACGCTCACGATATTCTTGCCAATGTCGTGAACATCCCCTTTCACCGTGGCCAACACCACCGTACCGGCAGAAGCCCCCTGGCCTTGTCCGGCTTCCAGCAAAGGTGTAAGCACCGCCACACTTTGTTTCATCACGCGGGCGCTCTTCACCACTTGGGGGAGGAACATTTTGCCGGAGCCGAACAACTCACCCACCTGTTTCATCCCCTCCATGAGTGGCCCCTCAATGACAGCCAATGGTGAGCCGCACTGTTCCAGAGCCTCTCGAGTATCCTCTTCTACATAGGTGCTAATACCTTTTACCAAAGCATGAGCCAAACGCTCACTCACACTTTCTTTGCGCCAATCAGCCTGCGAGGGAGCTGCTTTGGGCGATGCCGGAGCCCCGGCAGAGAGCGCTTTTTCCCGTTCGCGCGCAGCAGCCAGCTCTTGAGCATAGGAAATGAGACATTCCGTGGCATCTTCTCCGCTGTTGAGCAACACATCATCCACCAATTTACGCCGGTGTGCAGGTATTTCCTCGTAGTTCCCCATCAATGCGGCATTGACAATGCAAATATCCAAGCCCCCGGCAGCGGCATGATGCAAGAAAGCCGAATGCATCGCCTCGCGCACAGGATTATTGCCTCGGAATGAGAACGACACATTGGAAATACCGCCGGATATGTGGCAATGCGGGTGGCAACGCGTTATTTCCACCGCCGCTTGGAAGAAATGCAACGCATGATTTGCATGCTCTGCTATACCGGTGCCTACGGTCAGCACGTTCGGGTCAAAAATGATATCTTCCTCCGGGAATCCCACCTTGTTGACCAATAAATCATACGCACGGTGAGCTATCGCAATGCGGTCTTCCCGCCTGCAAGCTTGTCCATTTTCATCAAACCCCATCACCACCACGGCCGCACCATAGCGCCGCAAAATGCGCGCTTGCTGCAAAAACTCCTCCTCCCCATTCTTCAGCGAAATGGAGTTGACAATACCCTTCCCCTGCAAACAGCGCAAACCGGCCTCTATCACCTCCCACTTGGAGGAATCAATCATGAACGGCACCCTTGCAATATCCGGCTCGGCCGACACCAGATTGAGGAAACGAGTCATCGCATCGGGGCCGTCTATCATGCCATCATCAAAGCAGAAATCCAGCACACGAGCCCCTTTCTCCACCTGTTGGCGGGCAATTTCCAAAGCCTCAGCGTAATTTCCCTCGCGCACCAAGCGAGCAAACTTCGGCGAACCGGCCACATTGCAACGCTCACCGATAAAGAGCGTACCATCTGCGCGATGGTGGCTCAATGGCTCCAGCCCGGATAAACGCATCGTGCCATCCGGCGTGTGGGAGGGAATAGCGCGGGGGGCATATCCGGCCACAGCCCCTCGTATAGCGGCAATGTATTCCGGAGTCGTACCACAGCACCCACCCACAAAGTTCAATAATCCTTCCTGGGCGTACCGGCGCAATATCTCCGCCATATACTCAGCGCTATGCGCATAGCCTGTGGGGCTGAGCGGGTCCGGCAAGCCGGCATTGGGATACATGCTGATAGCGCAATCCGCCAATCCGGCGAGTTCGCGCGCAAAGGGTAGCATCAAATCCGCCCCCAAGGCACAGTTGATACCGATAGAGAGCGGCCGCGCATGGCGCACTGAGTTCCAAAAAGCCTCCACCGTTTGCCCGGACAATGTGCGCCCTGCCTTGTCGGTGATGGTGAAGCTTATCATCACCGGCGGCAGACTCATGGTCTCCCGCAATTCATCAATCGCAAACAAACAAGCTTTGGCATTGAGCGTGTCAAAAATGGTCTCCAGCAGCAACACATCCACGCCGCCTTCTACCAAGGCGCATACTTGCTCCCGGTATGCCCGCCGCAGCTGGTCGAAATTGACGGCTCGGTAGCCGGGGTCGTTCACATCCGGAGAGAGGGAGGCCGTCACAGCCATCGGCCCAATGGATCCCGCTACCAAACAGGGGCGGTTCTCCCGTGCCTCTGCCGCCTCGGCAGCATCGCGCGCAATGCGACAGGCTGCCAGATTCAGTTCCCGCACCAGCGCCGCCAATTTCTCATCGGCCAGCACCCCATCGTAATATGCCTGATTGTGCAGGCAGGGGGGAGCTTGGTGAAAAAACTCATGCTGCCCAATACATGTAGCGGAAAAAGTACAAGTGCTCACTATATCAGAACCGGCGGCAAAGTAAGCATCGTGTATCTCCCGCAGCAACCGGGGTTGCGTCAGCGGCAACACATCGTTGTTGTTTTTCAAATCACGGGGGAACTCCGTCCTGTCGGCAAAATAGCTTCCTCGGTAATCAGCCTCCTGCAAATGGTGTTTCTGCACCATCGTCCCCATGCCGCCATCCAATATCAGGATGCGCTCGC
The DNA here is from genome assembly GCA_017398355.1 of Akkermansia sp. Taxonomy (GTDB): domain Bacteria; phylum Verrucomicrobiota; class Verrucomicrobiia; order Verrucomicrobiales; family Akkermansiaceae; genus Akkermansia. Next base: position 39,270 of record JAFQGD010000006.1, read on the forward strand.
GCAGGGCTGATTTCAAAAACTCTTGTCGGGAAACTGCGTTGCTTTTCATATTTGCTGCTGGTATGGGGTGAAAGAAAGAGGCTCTGCCGCAGTCTTGCGCTGCCGACAGAGCCGTAAAATTTTCATGAGGAAGGGGCTCTCAGCCTCAACGCCGCGGAGCCGGGTTGCGGTGCCATACGATGACCCCCTTTGCCCAAGCATACAGGTAAGCCACCATCAGAACCGCGATAAAAATCGTCATAGAGGCGAAAGCCGCCCCGTTGTTCACGATGATATCCTTGAATCCCAGAGCCCACGGGTACAGGAAAACGACTTCCAAGTCAAACACCAAGAACAAAATGGCAACCATGTAGTACTTGATGGAGAAGAACGCAGGCGCACCATCACCCTCCGGCACGTTACCGCATTCGTAGGGAATGTGGGAGGGATTGCGCAGCTTGGCGCGGCGACCAAAGATGACGCTCAACACGATAATCATCCCGGCAAATCCGAAACCGGCCAACAACTGAATGAATGCTGAAAAATATTCTTGAAGCATAAGCGAACGCAGATTTTATAGCACCTTGTCCCCCATCTGTCAATCACAGAATGCCTCCGCTCAGGAAACTATAGCCATTTTTCGAAGATTTTTAAGCTTCCGGCTCCGGCGAACAATCAATGCGCATCCAGCCAATTATCTGCCGTGTTGGCTTCCACCTCCAGCGGCACCCCGTGCGGCAGCTGCATAGCCCCCCGCATCGCAGCCGTGATGCGCGGCAACAGGGTCTCCGTCTCCTCGCGGTGAAGGTCAAAAAGCAACTCGTCGTGTATCTGCATAATCATGCGGCTGCGGTATCCTTTGAGAAGCTCCGCCACCCGTATCATGGCAATCTTAATCAAATCCGCAGCCGTCCCTTGAATGGGGGTGTTGATAGCCGTTCGCTCTGCCGCAGCTCGCAAGTTGAAATTGGCGCTGTTCAAATCCGGCAGTTGGCGACGGCGCCCGCACAAGGTCTCCGCATATCCGCGTTCGCGCGCCTCGGCCACCAGCTTATCCATGCACTCTTTCACCCCGGGAAACTGGGTGAAATAGCTCTCTATCAGCGCTGCTGCCTCGCCTCGGGGGCAATCCAAACGCTGGGAAAGCCCAAAGGCCGATATACCATAAATGATACCAAAATTCACCGTCTTGGCTGCGCGGCGCATCTGCGCCGTCACCTCGCTGCGCTCCACGCCATATATTCTGGCAGCCGTTTCCGCGTGTATATCGCGGCCATCCGCAAAAGCGGCAATCATAGCAGGGTCTCCGGAAAGAGCAGCCATCAACCGCAACTCAATCTGCGAATAGTCGGCAGAGAGGATACAATAATCCTCATTTCTCGCCACAAAAGCCTTGCGGATAAGGCGCCCCGCATCTGAGCGCACCGGTATGTTCTGCAAATTCGGATTCTGTGAGGCCAAACGCCCGGTCGCGGTCACCATCTGCAACAAGGTGGAGTGAATGCGCCCATCCCGGGGGGAAATATAGCGGGGCAACGCATCCAAATACGTCCCCTTGAGCTTCGCCATTTCCCGGTAAGCCAAAATATCTGCCACCAAAGGCACCGTGGGCGCCAGTTTGCGCAGCGTTTCTTCATCCGTCACGTATTGCCCCCCCTTTGTCTTTTTGGGCTTATCAAGGAGCTTCATCTCCCCGAAAAGCAAATCCCCCAGTTGCTTCGGAGAGTTGAGGTTGATTGGCCGCCCCACCGCAGCATCAATGCGCTTTTTCACTTCCTCCACCTGCACCCCCAGCTCAGCGGAGCTCTCATGCAGCAACTGCGGCTCCACCCGCATACCCTCGGCCTCCATATCAGCCAACACAGGCAACAGCGGGAACTCAATATCGCGCATCAACGCCGTCTGCTGGGCCTGTTCCAACTGCGGAGCCAGCACATTTGCCAAACGCAGCGTCACATCCGCGTCCTCTGCGGCATAATCAGCCATCGTTTCCGGCGGCACAGCGGCCGTATTCATCTCTTTACCGGCAATTTCCTCCAAACGCACCGTGCGGTATTGCAACAAAGCTTCCGCCATATCATCCATATTATGCCGTAGCTCCGGGTGCAAAGCCGTATGAGCCAGCATCGCATCAAAAAACGGCCCATTCACGTTCACTCCGGCTGTGCGCAACACTTTCAAATCAAATTTCAGGTTGAGCCCCACCTTCTCTGCCCCTCCTGCAAAAGCGGCTCGGAATACATCCAAACTACTTGGCTCATCAATCGGCACATAATAAGCCTCATGCTCTTCCATGCAAAATGACACCCCCAGCAAACGGTCTTGCAAAGCATCCAAACCGGTCGTTTCCGTATCAAAAGCCCAGCGTGGGGATGCCTCCAATCTTGCAGCCAACTCCGCCCGCTGCTCCGCCTCCTGCACCAAAATATAGCGGTGCGGTGTCGTCTGTATATCCGCCAAGGTCGGCACATCAAAAAGAGCCAACTGCACCGGGCCGTCCTGCTCCTCCGCAGGAGCAGCTGCGGCAAATAATTCACCCATATCTGCATCCGTCGTGCCCAAGCGCTTCTCCAACCCCTTAAACTCCAGCTCACGGAAAATACGCCGCAACGCTGCGTGGTCAAACTCCCCGCGCTTGCATTCTTCCAACGTCAGCGGCACAGGAGCATCGCGGCGAATCGTGGCCAATTCATACGAAAGCCGCGCATTTTCCGCATTCTGCTCAATCTTTTCTCGCATCTTCCCTTTGATTTCTGCCGTATGCGTCAGCATATTCTCCACACTTCCAAACTGCGCTATCAACTTGCGAGCCGTCACCGCCCCTACCCCGGGCACCCCCGGAATATTGTCGGATGAATCCCCCATCAATGCCAATATATCAATAATCTGCTCAGGCTTCTCTATCCCCCACTCGCTAAGGAAGGCCTCCTCATGCACGACCTCAAAATCTCCCCCCTTCTTCCCCGGCTTATGAAACGAACAAGTTGGAGACAATAGCTGCCCCAAGTCCTTATCCAATGACACCATGTAACTATGCATCCCCCCTCGTTCATCTGCCATGCGGGTAAACGTGCCTATCAAATCATCTGCCTCATATCCCGCCACCCGAACCACCGGAATGCGCATCGCGTTCAAAATCTCGATGATCCACGGGATAGAATCTCGCAATTCTTGCGGCATCGCTTGGCGGTTTGCCTTGTATTCGGCGTACCGCTCATGCCGAAACGTCGGCCCGGACGGATCCAAACACGCCACCACATGCGTGGGCTTCTCCTTCTCCAACAAGGAAAGCACCGTATTACTAACCCCAAACATGGCAGAGGTATTCACCCCGGCTGAATTCCTCATCGGCGCGTTGATAAATGCATAAAACGCCCGGTACATCAACGCCATCCCATCAAGTATATACAGTGTCTCCATTCTTCGCAAATGATACCATCACCCCATCCAACTGGCAAGTGCCAATTCTCCAAGTCTCAGGGCAAACGCATGGGAATGCTGACAGGGTTGTGTGATTTCAAACTTCAAATTTCAGATTTATTATTTATTGAAATTCCCCGCGGCGGGAGCTGCGGGGAATTTCATTCATTGTTCATTGTATCACGACTTATCATCATGAATGTGCCGTCATATCATGATAAACGCGCGCCCCCCTGCGGGTGTTTCACCGCAGGGGGGGCAGATGTTCTATCTTTTTTTCGTTTAGAAACGATAGGTGGCGCCGATGTTGGCGCTGTGGCTGTTGGCTCGCGGCACCAGCTCCATGGTGTAGCTCGCGTTCACACTCCATTTCACGTTGAGGGCGTGGGTGGTGCCTACGCTCAGGTTCATCCCTGCGCGGCCGGGGTTCGCTCCGCCTCGGCATGTGCCGCCCAGGTGGGTGACGGGGTTGTCGCGCACCATGTCGCCGATAAAGCTCACTTCGCCGTACACACTCGTCTTGGCCGTGGCGGCGTAGGTGGCTCCCACACCCACTTCTGCA
>JAFQGD010000032.1 GCA_017398355.1 Akkermansia sp.
AGTCGGGATTTCCCCTCGAACTTCCTCTCCCACGGTTCGTTACCTCCCCGCAGTTGTTCTTCAGGTCTGGGATTCCGCATCATCGCGGCTCCGCGCGGACTTTCACCGCAGTGCGCATATCGCGTCGGTCGTACAAAGAAAAGGCGCCAAACCGAAGTTCAGCGCCTTTGAAAGAACTAGCAGAAGCAAGCCTTACTGCTGCCAACCTCCGCCCAGCTGGGTGTAGAGTGTGGGGATGCAAGAAGCATACTGGAAACGGTAGGATGCCAATTGCTTCTGCGCCGGAAAGAGCAGCAGTTGGGCATCCAACACTTCGTAGTAGCTGGAAAGACCCTGCGTGTAGCGAGCTTTGGAAAGCTGGACACTTTCTTGGTATGCAGCTACAGCAGCTTCCTGCTTACGCATAATGTTGCGCAACTTTGTGCGCTGAATCAGCGTGGTGGAAATCTCGGACATGGCATCCAGCACGGCCTGTTCATACTCTGCCTTGGCAGCCAGGAAAGCATCTCGCTTGGCGCGTTCATTGGCGCGGAGCTGCCCTGCTTGGAAAAGCGGGCCGGTGAGGTTGGCGCCAATCCCCCAGCCGGTACGATGCCCGATGATAGCATGGCGCAAATCGGCAGATGCCACACCGGCAGCACCTGTCAGACTAATGCTGGGGAAATAGCTGGCGATAGCCACACCCACCTCTGCGTTGGCTTCGCGCATTTTTTGCTCCTTCGCGCGAATATCCGGGCGGCGGGCAAGAACATCTGCCGGAATACCGGAAGCCACCTTACTGGCATTGGCGAAAGATTGCAAGCTGCCACCCCGCTTGATGTGTCCGGGCATGCGACCGGCAAGTGCAGAGAGCGTATTTTCCATTTCAGCTATCTGCATTTCCAAGGCGGGCACACCGGCTTCCGCTGCGGCCAAGGCAGCTTCAGCCGAGGCTGTTTGCAGGCGATCTGCAACACCGGCAGACTGCTGGTCTTTGAAGAGCTGGAGCGTCTCGCGGTATGACTCAACGGAGGCTCGGGTAATGCGCAATTGCTCATCAAGGAGAAGTAGCTGCAAATAACCGGTTGCTACCTGGCGCAGCAAAGATGCGCGCAGAGCGTTGAGCTGCTCCTGAGCGGCATCGGCAGAGGCCTCCGCACTCTCAACCTCTTTGCGAGTCTTCCCCCAGAGGTCCAACTCCCAAGACGCGGAAGCGGAGATGGAGCCGGGGTTGGTTGTGACACCACCCATTTGGGCGATACCGGCACCGCCACTCTGGTTCATCCCCTTGCTGGTGGATGCACCGTAGCCAATCCACGGGAAGAGGGGGGCGCGAGCAATCGTCACGTACTGACGAGCTGCATCCACGTTATGCGCGAGTGCTTCAAGGCTACGGTTGTTTTCAAAAACATCCGTAAGCAGGTTCTGCAAGTTATGGTCGCGGAGAACCGATTGCCAGGGAAGCTCAGCCATGCTGCTGCCGCCAATGCCATCACCGCGAAATTCTGCGGGGACAGGCATCTCAGGCTTGGTCCAGATTGGGCCGAAGGTGCAAGCCGTGGTAAAAGCGGCGGCACCGGCCAGAATCAGTATTGCTGTTTTATTCATTGTTGTTTGTCGGGGAGTTTATGAGAATTGATATTAGTGAGAATCATTGCTAGAGGCTGCCAGATACTCGCGGGCACCCACTTCATCCGGGTCTTCCTTCAAATCATTAATCTTGAACTTAATGCGGAAGAGACGCATGATGAAGACGTAGGAACAGGGGATGAGGAATACACCCACCACCGTCGCCACGGTCATACCGGCTACCACCACAACACCAATGGAATTGCGTGCCATTGCGCCGGAACCACTGGAAAGCACCAGCGGGATACAACCCAAGATGAAGGCGAAAGATGTCATGATAATGGGGCGCAAACGCAGGCGAGCCGCCGTGAGCGTAGACTCCATGAGGCTCTTGCCTCGTTCCATTTCCAAGTTAGCGAACTCCACAATCAGAATGGCGTTCTTGGCGGCAAGACCCACCAGCATCACCAAGCCCACTTGGGCATACAGGTTCAGCTCCAAGCCCCACACATACAAACCAATATATGCACCCAACACGGCGATGGGCACCGTCATGAACACGGAGATGGGCAAGGTCCATTTCTCATACAACGCAGCAAGAATAAGGAAGGCGAAGAAGCCGGACATGATGAAGATGGTACCAAGGCCCGTACTGTTGCGCACCTTGTTTTCTTGGAAAGACATATCCTGGTAATCCATTCCCACCTTGGTCTTATCCATATTTTGCTCAAAGACCTCCTCCATGGCGTCCATGAGCTGCTGGGTGGAGTATCCTTCGCGTGGCATCACATTGAGTTTGGCGGCATTGTAGCCGTTGTGATGCATCACGAATTCTGTATCAGCGATATCGTGGATGCTCACAATGGCATCCAGCGGCACTTTTTCACCCTTTTTGTTGATGACGAAGAAGCCCTTCATCTGCGCCAAATCCATGCGGTCTGCACCACGGGCTTGCATGAAAACCTGCCATTGCTGACCGAAGGCATTAAAGAAGTTCACGAAACTTGAGCCGTAGTAGGAGGCCAGCACACCGTAGGCATCGCTAATGCTCACGCCGTACTTCTGGCATTTGGCGCGGTCCAAGGAGATGTGCTTCTGGGGCACATCTGCCATCATCATATCACGGCACATGGCCACCTCGGGGCGAGCACCGGCAGCCTGTTCAAATTTCTTGACCTGCTGATAGAGGAACTCCACGCCCTGGCCTTCCAAATCGGTAAGCACCAACGTCACACCATTGGCCGTACCTACACCGGGAATAGCCGGGGGGATGAGTACCATGGAAACGCCGTCCAAACCGGCCATGTGACAACGAGCCTGCATGCGTTTCTGCACTTCGGCGGCAGATTCCGAACGCTCGCTCCAATCCTTGAGCTGCACGAATGCAATGGCAGCACCGGGGGTCTGCACCATGTTGAGGATGTTGACACCCACCACGGAGGTGAGGTTTTTAATAGCCGGCTCCGGGTTATCGGCTGTACCGGCCAAGGCATCTTCAAACTTCTTGGCCTGAACCAACGAACGCTGCAAGGAGGTCTCCGGCTTCATCACAAGCGCAGCCAGCAAGAAGCCCTGGTCTTCATCCGGCAGGAAAGCGCCGGGCACCTTGTCGCTCACAGGTTTGATAGCAAACCAGAAGAGCAGCAAAATGGGCATGGAGATGATAAGTTTGCGGGCCAAACCACCGCAAATCTTAGTATAGATACCGGCTGTGCAATCATAGCACTTGTTGAATATGCGGAAGAAAGGCTTAGCCAATCCATGATTCAACTTGAAAACAATACGGCGCAACGGATTCTTGGGTTCCGTATTTTCTTCCACCTTGCTCTTAAGCATAAGTGCGCACAATGCCGGCGACAGAGTCAATGCATTGAATGCGGAAATGAGCATCGAAATAGCAATGGTGATAGCGAACTGCTTGAACAGTGTACCGGTGATACCTTCCAACATGAGGGAGGGCAGGAACACAGCGGCCAACACCAAGGCAATGGCGATTACGGGGCCACTCACTTCCTGCATGGCGGCAAAGGATGCCATGCGGGGATTAAGCCCCTTTTCAATATGGTGCTGCACAGCTTCCACTACCACAATGGCATCGTCTACCACCAAACCAATGGCCAACACCATACCCAACAAGGAAATCGTGTTGAGAGTGAATCCCAACAGAGGGAACACACAGAAGGTGGACACCAACGACACGGGCACTGCAATCAGCGGAATGACTGTGGCGCGCCAGCTCTGCAAGAAAAGGAACACCACCAAGGCAACCAGCACGATGGCTTCAATGAAAGTCTGCTTGATTTCCTCAATGGAATAGCGCACAGCCGTTGTAGTATCAAGGGAGCATGTACCCTCAATACCGGGAGGCAATGCCTTAGATTCCAACAATTTATTAACTCGGTCCACCGTTGCAATAGCATTGGAACCGGGAGATTGGAAAATCACAACACTGGCAGCAACCTTGCGGTTCAGGCGGCCCGTCACAGAGTAGTCTGCCGAGCCCAGCTCGATGGTGGCAATATCTTTCAGGAACACCACCTCATCCCCCTTCTGGCGCACGATGATGTTTTCAAACTGCTCCGGGGTAGAAAGGCGGCCTTCTGTACGAATGGTAACTGTCGTTTCCTGACCGGCCGGCACGGGGTCTGCACCAACCTTACCACCGGGATTCGTCACGTTCTGCTGGCGGATGGCCCCCTGCACTTCGTTAATAGAAATGCCGAAGTGTGACATCTTGACCGTGTTGAGCCAGATGCGAATGGCATAACGACCGGCACCATACACGGTAACTTCACCCACACCGGGCACGCGTTTGATTTCATCCATCAGCTTCACCTGCGCGTAGTTTGCCAAGTCAACGGCATCGTACGATCCATCAGGCGAAGTGAGGGAGTAAATCATGATGGGCAAACCCGGCTGCTGGCGGATGGTGATGCCGGAGTTGAGCACCTCCGTAGGCACCTGAGACTGGGCCTGACCGTAGCGCATGTTGGTGAGCACTTGGTCCAAGTCCGTATCCGAGCCGGGCTCGAAAACGACCTGCAAGTTGTACACACCATTGTTGGAGGACACGGAGGACATATAGTCCATGTGCTGCACACCATTCATTTGGCGCTCAATGGGAGTACCCACAGAATCAGCCACAGCTTGGGCATCTGCACCGGGATATACGGCCGTCAGGTTAATCGTTCGTGGGGTAATCTCCGGGTACTGCTCAATGGGCAGATTCAACAGGCAGACCACACCCAACACGGTGGTAAGCACAGCGATAACTGTGGCAATTACCGGGTGTTTGATGAAATAAGCACTCATGGTTTCTGTATACTATGTTCTCAACCTTGAGAGAGACCGTTCTTACTCCTCGGATTCAGCTGTAACGGAAGGAGTGGTAGACACCGGGCGCTCATACGTATACTGGCGGGGATTGGGCGCCACAGATGCGAATCCACCCTTAGCCCCGGCCTTCTTCATACCCAAGTTGATGTTGGCATAAATCTGAGCCATCTGACCACCTTCAACGATGACGGGTACATCCAGCGGATTATCATATCCAATACCGCTGAGGATTTCTTCCAGCCCCAACTTGTTACCCTTTTCATCGTAAATGGTACGAGCCGTCACGACTTGCATGGGCATCTTCACCGTAGAACCATCCCCGTTGGGCATATCCAATTCAATTTCTTGCCCCAAGATAACATCAATACCATGGGGGAGATTATCCGGCCCCACCACATAGATGAAACGGTGATTCATGGAAGAAAGAATAGCAGCCTTGGGCACCAAGAAAGCATCCTTCACCTCACCCACTTGCGCACGAATCTGCACAGATGCACCGGAGCGCAGGCGCAGTTCCTTGTTGGGGATAGCACCAATGAAATTGACCGTACCGGTAGAGGTGTTCACCTCACTATCCATGGTGCGAACAGAGCCCTTCTCCTTGTACAAGGTGCCATCTTCCAAGATGACATCAAACTTTGTGAAAGGAGAAGCCATATCTTCACCGGCGCGGAATTTGGTCTGTGTCACAATGTCCAGCACGTGCTTACCCGTCACCATAAAGTCCACACGAATGGGATCAATCGAGCTCATGCGGGTGAGGGTGACTGCCCCGGGGGATACGTGGTCACCCAAGCTCACGGTGGCAGCGGAGGCATAGCCATCAAAAGGAGCCTTAATGGAGCAGCGGTCCAAATTAATGCGGGCGGTTTCCAGCGAGGCTTCCGCCTGTTTCACATTGGAATGCATAGCAGCCAAAACTGCGGCACAACGGCGCTTGGCATGCTCTGCATCTTTGAATGTTTTTTCGGACACAGAACCACTCTTCACCAGTTCGGTATAACGGTCCAAATCCTGCTGTGCCTGTATATCGGCCACCTCTGCCTGCAACACCGCAGAGCGTGCGGCATCCAAATTGGCCTCTGACATAGCCACTGCGGCTCGGTACGTCACATCATCAATGCGGAAAAGCACGTCTCCTTTCTTGCAGGGGGAGCCGTCTATGTAAAGTTTCTCCACAATTTTTCCGGATACTTCCGGCTTGATATCAGCTTGCTCTGTACCACGCAACTGACCAAACCAAGTTGCGTACACAGGGACCGTTTGTTGCTGCAATTTCATCACAGACACACTCAACGGCGGCATTTGCTGCTGTTGTTGCTGCTCGCCACCAAAAAAATCATTGCAGAAGCGCTCAAAGAAGCTAGGTTTACCATCCTTGCTCTCCCCACAGCCGGTCAAGCCGGTTACAAGCAGCCCGCTCAATGCCAATTTTATTATTGTATTTACTTTCATTGTATATTGATTATAAAGTTATCTTGCTATATTTGCATACATCTTGTGCAAAACGCGGGAAACCAGTGCCTGCTCTTCTTCGCTGATTCCTTGCAAAAGCTGAGCATGCATATCTCTTATGCTTTGCTCCATGTCATTCTTCATCTGGGCGCTCTTTTCCGTCAGGTAGGCGTTCTTCACTCGGGCATCTGTATCATCATGGGCGGTTCGTACAAACCCCTTCTCTTCCAGACGCTGCAGCAAGCCCTTGACGGTTGTGTGGCTCACGCCCAAATAGCGCCCCAAATCGCGCTGTGATACCGGCCCTCCACCGCATGCCTCCATATACATCAACACCCGGCACTGCGGTGCCGTAAGAAGGCTTGCCATACGTGGCGCAAACAGACTGGAAACACGATCCGTTATCATCTTCATCATGAAGCTGATACTCTGTTCATTTGCCTTCATCTCGTGCTTATTTTTATGCTTTTTCTTAATTATGAAGCATGCTTCATACCACAGACAAAGTTTACCAACGAGGGTGGCTCAAGTCAAGAAAAAAGGGGGGCATTTTTCGTCACTTCACCGGTTGTTTTTTAGTACGTCGCCTGCCTACGAGTACGGAAAAAAGCCGCTACATCAGTCACCTTTCCGGAATTCAGCTCCGCCAGCAGCGCATCGCGCTCAGCCAGAGCAGCTTTGCAGCTTGACTCGGGGGTTCCGAACGTTTTATCCGAGTAATAACGCACATAGCGCTCTTTATTGCGCGTGATGCAAAGCCGCCATCCACAAAAAGTGTACCCACCACCCTTTTCTTTTTCATATCGGCTAATGTATTTGTGCTTGTTTTCCATACCGCCAGATTAGCAATTTTTTGATGTTCGGTCAAGCGTTTTGTTTGCTTTTTTTAATAATTTTATAATGTTATACGTTTTTAATCCATAACTTTCATTAAAACAGAAGTACAAAAAGGGTAACGAGGGCAAAATTACCCAATAACGGAAAGAGAAGACTCGGTCGCGACAAGACTGCGGAGATGTTGATGCCTAGGCAACAGCAACTCCGGGTCAGAATCCAGGATTTGCGTAGCATCCCGATTAGCGCGGTGGATAAGCCTTGCATCGGAAAGCCACTCAGCAAAGCGGACGGCGCCTAAGCCACTCTGTTCCGTTCCCAAGACATCCCCCGGGCCACGGAGTCGGAAATCCTCTTCCGCAATTTCAAAGCCATTGAGAGTGCGGCACAGGACCTCCAATTTTTCGCGTCCCGGCTCACCGGGTTTTGATTTAGAGAGGAGAATACAGTAACTTTTGTGAGCACCGCGCCCGATACGCCCGCGCAGTTGGTGCAGCTGCGAAAGGCCAAAGCTATCCGCATCATTGATAAGCATGATAGTCGCATTCGGCACGTCTACCCCCACCTCCACCACAGTAGTGGCAATAAGCAAATGGGTTTCATTCGCGCGGAAAGCAGCCATCACAGCATCTTTTTCATCTGCACTCATGCGCCCATGCAACAAGCCCATTGGCTCATCCGGGAAGACCGTTTTCCAATGCTCCAGCTGTGCCGTAGCAGATTTGCGCTCACTCGCCTCGCTATCCTCAATAAGCGGGGAGACGATGTAAATTTGGCGACCGGCAGCCAACTCGGATTGCATAAAAGCCACGATTCGCTTCATATTGTCCGGGTTGCGCATGGCCGTGATAATTTCGCCACGGCCGGCGGGCAATTCATCGATGACGGAAACATCTAAATCCCCATACAAAGTAAGGGTAAGTGTGCGGGGAATGGGGGTGGCCGTCATCACCAGTACATCTGGGTTATGACCACAGTTAATAAACGTTTCTCTCTGCAACACCCCAAATTTATGCTGCTCGTCTATGACCGCGAGTCCCAAATCCACAGGGCGATTTTTCTTGTACAACAAAGCGTGGGTACCCACAATAATGCGGGGTGTCGTATCCCCTTCCATTTCTGCCAAGTAGTCTGTATCATCAGCCCTAGCAGCAGTGCGCAGCGATACCCGCACATCCATACCGCGCAACAGACGACAAAAATTATGATAATGTTGCTCTGCCAAAATCTGCGTTGGGGCAATCATTGCCGCCGTGTGTCCACTTTCCACAGCCAACAACATGGCACAAAGCGCCACAAGTGTCTTGCCACTCCCCACATCCCCCTGCAAAAGCCGGTTCATTTGCCTCGGAGAAGCCATGTCGGCGCGTATCTCTGCCACACATCGCTTTTGTGCCTGCGTGAGGGCAAAAGGAAGCGACGCCTGCAATTCTTCCAAATATCCATCGCTTGTGGCAGTAATTTGTCCGCTCTGTTCTTGATTTCTCCGCCGCCGCCAAGCCACACGGAATTGCTGCAAAAAGCACTCTGCCAAGGCAAAACGCATGCGCGCCTTGCGGCTGCTTTCCTCCGTCTCCGGGAAATGCAAATCCAGCAAGGCTTGGCGATAGGGATAAGCGGGGGCCACATCATATACCGGTGGAGCAACCTCCTGCGCAAGCTCACGCAACATACGCCACACAATGGAGCGGTAACTCCGCATTGCAAGCCCTGAAATAGCACGATAAACCGGCACTATACGTCCGGTATGAACCCGTTCCTGCCCCTCAGCGGGCGCCACAAGGGGTGCCACACTACCACCAAGAGCAATTTCCGCCAATCTCAGCCCGGCATCCTCCTCTTCCATCACTTCAAAATCAGGGTTACTCATCGTGAGCTTTCCCCCGAACACTTTCACCTTACCATAGATAGAGAGCTTCATGCCGGTGGCTATCAATTTAGCTACGTATGGCATGTTGAACCAGCGCAAATACAAACGCGCACCGTAGGGGTTCCCCTCCTCTCCTACCGTAACTTCATAATACCGTTTGTATGAAAAGCGCCACCCCGCGCTGTACACATGCACGCTGAGGCTATATGTTTCGCCATTTACCAGAGATGCCAGCGGAGCCGATACGCGCCTATCCTCATATCGCCTAGGTACACGGTGCAACACATCTGCCACCGTCTCCAGCCCTGCCGCCGACAGCGCCTTGCGCTCTCGATCCGAGAGCCATTCCACCGCCTTCAGATTCGCACCCGGCACAAGCTCGTCTCCCCTTTGCATCAGCGGAAAGACACACCTTTGTTGATGCAGCGGTAGTAATAATCCACGCGGGAAAGGAACCATGCCCACTTCGGCCCGGGGCGTCCATTGGTAAGCAGGGGAGTCGGGCAGTTCTTACCCGTCCAATGATAATGCGGCACAACACGTCGCAAGTTTATCTTGTAGCGTTTCATGAGCAATGCTGCCAATTTGGCCGTTCTGTCCCACGTGCGAAAATGGTTGTGCCCGCGGTTTTCGCATTCGCACATTTCAATACCAATAGAATTGTGATTCCCTGCTGCCGAACCGGCATGCCAAGCTGTCTCATTCAACGGGATATTCTGCACCGCCATGTATTGGTCTACCGTAAAATGCCAGTTGCGGTTGTTGAATGCACCGCGACACAGAGCACGCGAATGCTGCATGGCCGTCGCCGTTGATGAATGATTCGCGGTGCTATGAATCGTCAGGAACGTGGGTCGCATGCGACGAGATTTCTTGCGCTGCAAGGAGTTGGACGGCATCATGCGCACTTTGATATTCACCTCCTTCGCCAACTTACCCAATGAACGAGGAATAATAGGGCCAGTAACCGCCTTAAACTTATACACCGGCGGCCTCTTCAGGTACGAACTCTTGCTCTGCTGCTGACAGCCGAACATACATGCCAGCAGCATGCAAATAAGAGCGATAACCTGACCCCTTCTCACCATGAGCTTATATTGCCATGTATACCCCCTTTTGGCAAGTATAAATCTGGTTTTTGTGAAAAATTATTTTAGCTTTCCTAAACAATCAACAGCGCGCATCCCTTTCTTAAAAAGGATGCGCGCCATATTCAAATCAACTGAGGGGGAACTCAGGGCATGGGGAAAGACTTATTGAACGCCGAAACCTCTGCACGCAAGGCAGCATAAGCATCAGGCGTAGCGCAAATCTTCTGGGCGGCAAGAATGGCCAAACAACGGGCAATGAACTCAGCAACCTTGCGCACGTCATCTTCCTTCATACCACGGGTGGTAACAGCAGGCGTACCGATGCGGATACCGGAGGGCTTAGCCGTCGTGCCCTTGTCATAGGGGATAGCGTTCTTGTTGACGGTGATACCCACCTCATCCAGCGCCACTTGAGCTTCAGCACCATTGAGGCCCTTCACACTCAAGTCTACAAGGAAGCAGTGATTATCCGTGCCACCTGCCACAATACGGAAGCCAAGCTGGGTAAGCTTATCCGCCATAGCCTTGGAGTTCTTCACCACCTGCTTAGCATACTCGCGGAACTCGGGGCGCAAAGCCTCACCCAAGCAAGCAGCCTTGGCGGCGATGACATGCATCAGCGGGCCACCTTGCAAACCGGGGAACGTAGCACTATTGAGCTTCTTGGCCCACTTCTCCTTGCACAGAACCAAGCCACCGCGCGGCCCGCGCAAGCTCTTGTGTGTCGTGGTAGAAACGAAGTCGGCATATGGCACGGGAGAGGGATGTGCGCCACCGGCCACCAGACCGGCAATGTGAGCCATATCTACAAACATGATAGCACCCACCTCGTCGCAAATCTTGCGGATACGGGCAAAATCAATCGTGCGGGAGTAGGCAGATGCACCGGCCAAAATCAACGCAGGCTTCACCTCCTTGGCCTTAGCCTCCAAGGCATCATAATCTATGCACTCGGTTTCAGGGTCTACACCGTAGTGTTCCACCTTGTACTGCTTGCCGGAGAAATTAGCGAAGAAACCATGGGAAAGGTGGCCACCGCAAGCCAAATCCATCGTCAGAATCGTATCACCGGGGTTGATGCAAGCGTGGTACACAGACATATTGGCCTGGGAGCCGGAGTGAGCCTGCACATTGGCAAAATCACACCCGAAAAGAGCCTTCGCGCGGTCAATGGCCAACTGCTCCACCTTGTCCACAACCTCGCAACCGCCATACCAACGCTTGTCGGGGTAGCCTTCAGCGTACTTATTGGTCAGTACAGAGCCCTGAGCCTCCATCACAGAGGGGGAAGCAAAGTTCTCAGACGCAATCAGCTCAATGTTGTTGTTCTGGCGCTGGCGCTCTTCCTCTATGTATGCGGCCAATTCGGGGTCTGTCACAGCCAAGGGAGACCCGGAAGCCTTTACCAAGCGCTTCACGTGGCGGCCACCTTCAAACTCGGAGCCCAACCAAGTATGCAACAATTCATCCAAATCCTCAGGCTGAACGAAAGCAGATGCCAAGCACATCACATTTGCATCATTATGCTGGCGAGAAAGAGCAGCCACCTGCGGGGTGCGGGTCAGCGTAGCGCGGATACCCTTCCAGCGGTTCGCGGCAATGCTCATGCCCAAACCGGAAAAGCAAATCAAAATACCGCGATCAGCGCGGCCATCAGCAACGCGCTTACACACAGCATTAGCATAGTCCGAATAATCGCAGGATTCCTTGCTGTGTGTTCCCACGTCTTCTACTTCCATGCCCCAGCCTTTCAGCAATTCGATGGCAGCTTCCTTCAGATCCACGCCCTTGTGGTCTGAACCAATGACAATGCGGAGTTCCGTATTCATGTGCGAAAAAACCTGATACGCAACTCTATCACACGCCCCGCTTTCTAGCAAGCGTTTATTTTTTCATCCGCTCGCATATTTTTCATACAGATTCGGATACTCTCGTTCCTAGCAAGCTCCCCACCGCCCCCCCGCACAAAACAAGGGTAGCCACATCGCCCTCTTTTGGACAGCACAGCCGTAGCCCCAGGTATAAACCTCCGCAAAAAAATAGTCTCGCCCTCCAAACTCCCATCTATCGGAAGATTTGCTCAGACTTTAGAGCACGAGTGAGGGCAAATTTGACCTAGACGGGGCATCAATCCTTGGCGGATTTGGGGTCGATGGCATCGCGCAGGCCATCGCCCAGGAAATTGAGGGCCAGTAGGGTGAGGCAGAAAAAGAGGGATGGGAAGAGGAGGAGTTCCGGGGAGACTTCCATGCGGTCTGCGCCTTCTTTGATGAGAGTACCCCATGAGGAATTGGGCGCTTTCACCCCCAAGCCAATGAACGAGAGGGTGGATTCGGTGAGCATGATACCCGGCACCGCCAAGGTGGTGTACACGACCACGGTACCAAGCAAATTGGGGGCAATATGGCGGAAGAGGATGCGCATGTGTCCCAAGCCCAGGGAGCGGGCAGCCATGACGTATTCTTGGGCTTTAATTTCCAGCGTTTGGGTGCGCACAATACGGGCAAGGGTGAGCCAACCCAGAGCGCCGATGGCGATAAAGAGCGGGACCAGGCCAAGGATGGGCGCTACGCTCTCACGGCTCCAGCCGGTAGTTTCCACCAACCATGCAGTCAGCTCTTTGACGGGCTCCTCAATGCTGAGGGAGAAAACAATGACCAACACAATGAAAGGCAAGGCAAAGAGCACATCCACGGTGCGCATCATGAACGCATCGGTGCGCCCGCCCACATAGCCGGAAAGCAAGCCGTAGACCAAACCCACGAGCAGCGACACCCCGGTAGCCACGGCACCCACCAACAGGGAAATGCGCCCGCCGTAGAGGACACGCGCTAGCAGGTCGCGCCCCAATTGATCCGTGCCAAAGGGGTGTTCCCAGCAGCAGGGGCCGGCTATATTATCCAAATTGGTTGAATTGGGGTTGGCTATGAAGGGGCAAAGTGGCAACAGGAAGCAAGCGAGCGCCACCAACAGCAAAAATACCAGAGAAGCCACGGCCGCGCGATTGTTGCGCAGGCGCCGCATGGCGTCTTGCCAGAGTGAATTACCTTGTGAGTATGCCTTGGTGGGGGTCATCTTGGGATGGGCGCGGGATTATGCAGTACCCTGCGAGCGCAGGCGCGGGTTGAGGGCGACCAAGACCAAATCTACCACTAGGTTCGCCGCCACGATGAGCGAGCCATAGCAGAAAACCAGCCCTTGGATGAGGAAATAATCGCGGTCGGTGGTGGCATTCACAAAGTGCAGGCCCATGCCCGGCACTTGGAAACAGGTCTCTACCACAAAAGACCCGGTAATGAGCGCGGCAAACGCAGGCCCCAAGTAGGACACGGCAGGCAATAAACCGCTGCGCATGGCATGTACATACAACAAGCGCAGCGGGCCACAGCCCTTGGCACGCGCCGTGCGCACAAAATCCTGCGCCAAAACCTCCACCATACCGCCACGTGTCAAGCGTGCAATATAAGCAGCATTGATGAGCCCCAGCGTGAGCGCCGGCAACACCACGCACAACGGGTTATCCCACCCGGCAACGCTGAGCCCCGGCACCCGGGTGCCCAGCACAAGACCAAAGACAGGTGCCGTCACAAATGCGGGAATACAAATACCGGCCATGGCAGGCAGCATGAGTAGGGCATCCGGCCAGCGGTTGCGGTACCAAGCCGCCAACATGCCCGCTGGTATACCCACGCACACAGCAATGAGCATGCCAACTACGCCGACCTCCAGCGAGACGGGGAAGGCCTGGGAAATGATGGTAGATACCTGCACACCTTCGCGCACCAATGAAGGGCCAAAATCCCCATGCAGCAAAATACCCTTCCAGTAGTTCAGGTATTGCACCCAAGCCGGTTGGTCCAAACCATACAAATTGTTGAGCTGCGCCATGATGTGCTCCGGCAATTTGCGGTCTCCCAAGAAAGGGTTCCCCGGCAGCAAGCGCACGAGAAAGAAGGTGATTGTTTCCAGCACAAACACCACCAACAGCCCTTGGGCCAAGCGTCTGAGCAATAGGCGTATCATGGCTGAACCGGCGTGGGAAGTTGTACCGCATCTAACGGGTGGTTATCGAGCATGAGCGGATACCAGCCTGATATGCCGGGGTGTTTCAAGTATGTGCGCTCACTCGTATACAGGGGGATGACAGGCTGGGCCTCCAGCATGATGCTTTCTGCGCGGCGCAGGTGCGCATTGCGCTCTGCCGCATGGCCACTCACACGCGCGGCTTGGATGGCGGCATCGCACTCGGTATTGCCCCAACCGGTGCAATTGTTGCCCCCACCGCTGCGCCACAGCTCCACAAAGGTGGAAGAATCCAGATAATCTCCACTCCAAGAGGAAGAGGATATATCATACTGCATGCTCTGCTGGGCAGATTTGTAGGCCGTCCACTCGCAGGAGCGTATCTCCACGTGGATACCCAGCACATCTTTCCACATGGCCTGAATCGTCTCCGCCATCACGCGCTGCACATCGCGGGAGGTGGTCATCAACTCCAGCACCGGGAAATTCTTACCCCCGGCATACCCGGCCTCGGCCAGCAAGTGCCGGGCCAAAGCCTCACGCTCTGCCTGGGAGCCCCCCCGCATGAAAGACGGAGGCTCTGCTGCATACCCAGCCCCGGGCGGGGTGAATACGCCGGTGGCTTTCCCGGCACCGCGCACCACTTTGTTTACCAGTGTGTCGCGGTCAATCGCCAGTGAGAGCGCCCGGCGCACGCGTACATCATTCAATGGTGGCCTTGCGGTGTTCAGGCGGTAAAAAATTGTACAATAATACGGGTCTTGGCAAAAGTGCTGCGGCACAACCGCACAGGCGCGGGCCAGCATCTCCGGTGGCACATTGTTGGTAATATGCAGCTTGCCGCCTATGTACATACGCGTCTCCGTGTAGCCATTCACTATCGGCAAGAAACGGATGCCGCGGTTGCGCACCTCCCCCGCACGCCAATAGCGCGGATTAGGGCTCACGCTCAGAAAATCATTGAAGCGGTGACCGCTGTATACATACGCCCCATTGCCTACCCAGTGGCCCAGTTGAGTCCACCGGCTGCTGCGGTCCAGCATACCGCCGCATGCCTCCACATGGTGCTCCGGTAGCGGATACCAGGTGAAATGCAGCACCAGCTGCAGCAAATGTGGTGTGGGGCCATTGAGCGTGAGCCGCAGCGTGCGCTCATCCGCAGCATGCACGCCTACCGCTTCCCACGAGGCCTGCCCCTTATTGTAAGCTTCTGCCCCTTTCAGCGGGTAGAGCATCTCTGCATAGCGCCCGGCAAACTCCGGGTGCAGCAAGCGTTTGTATGCATACACAAAATCCTGCGCCCGCACCGGCTTACCATCACTCCAGGCGGCCTCTCGCAAGTAAAAAGTCCACTCACTCGCATCGGCATTGTGTTCCCAACGCTCAGCCATACCGGGATGCACCCTCCCCTCTTCTTGCGCATCCGGCCGCACTAGCCCTTCCAGCAGCGTGGAGATGATTTTGCCGTCCGCCACTGCCGTGGCTTTGTGGGGGTCCAAGCTTTGCGGCTCTGCATTGTTTCCGATGATGAGAATCCCCTGCTCTGCAAACTTCTCCGCAGAGTTCTTTCCGTCACCACAACCGGTCAGCACCATTGCCCCCAGTAGTGCCGCCATGATTCCCATGCCTCGCACGACATGCAGTATACCAGTCTCCACCTGTTTCCGCAAGTTTTTAGACACCTCGTCCCCCTTCCCGTTGCCCGGTCTCCGTGTCATGACCCTCTCCGCATCCGCCCCCCGCCCTTCATTTTACAAAATCTCTCAAGGACATGTGTAAAAACACTCTCATCGTCTTATATTGACGAAAAAGCTTACAGGTGTCAGGAAGTCGATTTTTCTCCAACTACAATGTACGATGACTACGCCATCTCTGACACGCTCTTTCATTGGCAGAGTCAATCCACCACAACTCCGCAGAGCAATACCGGGCAAAACTTTATCCACCATGCAGAGCGAAATATCACCATCATGCTCTTCATCCGCAAACGAAAAAAAACGGAGAGTGGAGTAAGCTCCCCATATACATTCATGGGGCCTGTTCAGTATGTATCTCATTCCGGAGCGCGCCCCATGAGCATCAAATGGAGGCTGGAGCATGCGATTCCGGCTCACATCATGGCTTGGAGTATGAAAGCCTGCTAACTGCTCGCTGAACTAACGGCACTCAACACACTAACACCCCACAGACAGAAGTCTGCGGGGTGTTTTGAGATGTATGATTATGCAAGGCAAATCTTACACTTCCTCAGCCGTGTCATCGTCCTCGAAAGGAGTGGTGGAAGCAGAGGGTGCGGGCTCTGCCACAGGAGCGGGTGCGGGCTTTGCCTCAGGAGCGGGTGCGGGCTCTGCCACAGGAGCGGGTGCGGGCTCTGCCACAGGAGCGGGTGCGGGCTTTGCCTCAGCCTCTACCTTGGCATAAGCTTCTGCATAGGCTTTTTCTGCGGCAACGGATGCGGCCGAAGCAGCCTTTTCAGCAATCTCTGTTTCAGCATCGAGCTTGGCAGCAGCAGCAGCATAATCCTTGGCGGCACCTTCCTCACCGGCCTTAGCGGCATCGTAGAGAGACCAGAGGCCGAGCTTCTTGACAGCCGTCTTGTGAGCAGCGCTGAATGCGGCAGCGGCGGCCTCCGTAGCGGCTTCATCCTCTGCAGAAGCATAGGCATGCTTATAGCCCTTCACATCATTCCAGTGACCGCGGGTGAAATCGGGGAAGGAGACGGAGCAGTTGTTATTGTCCATGGAGAGGGAGCCGAGCTCAGCCAAGCAGCACCATTCTGCAAGGTCGTACACGTCCATATCCAAGGGGAGGCCATTCTGCAAGCAGTAGACGAGGCGGGCATCCATGAAGAAGTCCATACCACCGTGGCCACCTACCTTTTCAGCCACTTCGCCATACTTCTTGATGATGGGGTGGCGGTATGCGGCGCGCAGCTTCTTCATGTTTTCTTCAGACATGAAGGAGTGGGAGTCGAGGTCCTCGAGATCGGGAGCACCTTCAGACTGTTTCATGTGGCCGCTTTCCAGAACAAAGCCTTCGATGGGGTACTTGTTGGCAAAGCCACGGGTACCGGTGAGCTGGAAGAGGCGGTTGTAGGGCTGGGGGTTCATCACATTGTGCTGAATCTCCACCACCTTGCCATTTGCCGTGCGCATGAGGGTGGTGGTGTGGTCGCCGTTGCGGAATTCGGGGCAAGGCTTACCGGTCTTCTTCTCCACATATTCGCGACCATGCACAGACTTGGTATCCATAGCCACCAGCGTAGTGAAGCGGTCGCCACGGTGGATATCCATGACCTGAGCTACAGGACCAAGGCCGTGTGTAGCATACACGTCACCGCGGTTTTCCTTGTTGTACTTCATACGCCAGCCGAGCTTCTCGGGGTCGTTGGCGGGGTTGACCCAATAATCGCCCCAGAAGGGGTCGAGGTTGTGGATGTAGGCACCCTTGGCGTAGAGGACCTCGCCCAGCACGCCCTGCTGAGCCATGTTGAGGGCATCCAATTCGAACCAGTCGTAGCAGCAGTTCTCCAGAATCATGCAGTGCTTGCGAGTCTTTTCGGAGAGGTTGATGAGCTCCCAGCACTGCTCAAGGTTCATGGCGCTGGGCACTTCGATAGCGGTGTGCTTGCCATTCTCCAAAGCGCACTTGGCTACGGGGAAGTGGTGATCCCAGTCCGTAGCAATGTACACGAGGTCAATATCGGGGCGCTTGCAAAGTTCCTCATAACCAGTGGCACCGAAGTAGATATCGGCAGGAGCCATGCCGGCCTTGCGCAGAGCCTTCTGGCACTTTTCAGCGCGTGCTTTTTCATAATCGCACAGGGCTACAATTTCCACACCGGGGATATGGGTAAAGCGAGTCACAGCCCCCGGGCCACGCATAC
This sequence comes from Akkermansia sp., assembly GCA_017398355.1. Lineage (GTDB taxonomy): Bacteria > Verrucomicrobiota > Verrucomicrobiia > Verrucomicrobiales > Akkermansiaceae > Akkermansia. Next base: position 18,044 of record JAFQGD010000032.1, read on the forward strand.
CGAGGCCGACGAAAGCTACACGGACCGTCTTCATCTTAGGAGCTGTCAGGCCGACAACGTGCTGCTGCCCATCGGGGCGAGCGGGCGTCTCGACTACGAGGGTTCCCTTGTCCCAATGTGTCTTGGTAGAGGGCGACAGCGACTGGGCGTTGAGGGTGCTCACAGACATGAGCACGGCAACCGCCAATGTAATCACTTTGTTGAGTTTCATATTAAATCGAAGTGTCCTGTTTATGTTCTCTATTCCCCATTCGAACAGTTTTTCTGCTCAGTAACAGGTGGGGGAACGAACTTTTTCATTATATACCGTGCACCTGCGGAGTCAAGCTCATTTGTCGGATAAGACAAACGAAGCGCGGAGAACTAGTCGGATATAAAATTAACAAGGCATGCATGCTCTGTAGAATAGAAAAACATTTGTGCTCAGCGCTGCTACAAACTTACTACTTATTTAACATTTCGTATGATAAACCAAGCTACCAAAGCACTACTCAGAGCAAGAGCTGCACACTGCATTTGGGGGGATATACCGGCCATGCGCATACCTCCCTGGATTACGACGGACATGATGCCCAGAAAACAATCTACCAGGTTGCCCGCAGCAATCACGTCTCCGCGTTTATCATCATCTGCGCGGTCTTGCAACAGCGCATTGAGTGGCACCAAATATCCTGCCGCCATAGCTCCGGTCAGCACCAGTGTCAGGTAAAAAAGCGGGCAGCCATAGGGCACGATGGCCAGTGTCGCACACCCCAACGTCATGCCAACACCACCGGCGCTTGCTACCCATGTACGAATCTTCCCAGCGCAAATAACAGAAGCCACAACGCCTCCCAGAATTGACCCGCCGCTAATCCACGCCATGAGGAGGGCCGAATCCTTCTGCTGGCCCAACACGGCCATAAAGTCACCGCCATCATCCACAGGGTGCGCCTCTGCCGCCATTTGCAGCGCGATGAGTATCATCGTGCCTGCAATAAACCAGAAGTAGCCAATCCCCACCTCACTATTACGCAGCACTTTGTTGTTCCACAGCATGCGCAGCTGGGAAAAATGCTTCCACAGCAAGCTCCACGCAAAGGGACGATGGCTTTGTGGTTTAAAGCGTGGGATGGTGAGACTCAGCAGGAATACCAGCACCGCACCGGCGGTGCAGTAGACGCAAGGCCAGGCAGCTGCTTCCCACCCGGCAGTACTTCCCCACCGGCAAAGTAAGCGATACACCAAATACAGCGCACCTATCTGCCCCACCAGGAGAGCCAGCATCGAGCTGATTTCCAAAATACCACTGGCAAAGCCAATATGGCGCGTCCCTACAATGTCTTTTACCAAGCCCTTCTTAGCCGGACTAAAAAACATGGCCTGCACACAAAATATTGTGAAAAAGCCGATAGATATCCACAAGCTATGCATGAACAAACCTATCGACATCCCCACCAGCACTATCACCTGCAATAATACCATCGCTTGCAACAGGCGGGTCTTGCAGTAGCGGTCCGAAAGCCACCCGGCCACTGGCGAAAATATCACAAAGGGAAGTACAATAAGAACAGAGAGCGGGTATTGCAGCATCTGCCCCATCCATATACCCAAGGCTATCAACAAAAATTGCACCCCCTTTTCATTGAGGGAGTTCATCGACTGTATCACCACCAAGCTCCAAAATGAGCCCCACGGGGTATTGTCTTTTTTCGGTGTATTCATGTATTATGAACAACACAAGTCAGGCCCGCAAATGCGAGCCTGACTTGTGAAGGGAAGAGTTGATTTATTGCCAGCCGTTATCCTGCATGAAAGCTTTGGCATTCTCGTGACCTTGACGTGCCGCCATAGACAACCAGTAGCGAGCTTGCAATTCATCCTGTGGTACCCCGAGGCCATAGCAATAGCTGCGGCCAAGGTTGTATTGCCCATCCGAGTTTCCGGCCTCAGCAGCCAAGCGGAAACAGGCAGCAGCGCGCTCATCATCAATTTCCGTACCTTCTCCATTGCGGTAGCAAAGGCCCAAGTTGTTGTAAGCGGAGGGGTCTCCCTGCTGGGCAGCGGCATTGTACCAACGGAAAGCCTCATTGAAATTCTGTTTCACGCCGGCACCGCTGGCATAGCAAGTACCCAAGTTATCCTGCGCGTTAGCATTGCCCGCCTGCGCAGCCATGGTATACCAACGCACAGCTTCCTGCATATTTTTTGGTACGCCGTGGCCAAAATCGTAGCACTTTGCAAGCATCAACTGAGCCTCTGCACTCCCGGCGGCAGCTGCCTCATGGAAATAAGGCAAGGCCTGCACATACTGCCCGGAATCGTAGAACCGAGCCCCGGTTTCGTACTGTTCGGTAGGCGTGGTGCAAGATGCACACAACGCCACCGCCAACAGAGAGCTAATGAGAACTTTTTTCATCGTGGTTTAGGTTTATGATTCAAGAGAAAGAAGATATCGTTCTGCTTCCATAGCAGCCCAGCAGCCCATGCCTGCGGCCGATATAGCCTGGCGGTATACCGGATCGGCAACATCACCGGCGGCAAAAAGACCGGGTGTCTTGGTTGCGGTGCCGCCATTCGTGCGCACAATGAAGCCGGCACCATCCACATCCACCAAATCACCAAGGAAAGCACTGTTGGGGGAATGGCCTATCGCCATGAAGACACACTTCACTTCCAACGGGCGCTGTTCGTCCGTAACCGTATCCTGCAATGTGACGGCGCAGAGTTCGCCACTATCATCTGTCTGGTATGCGGCAATGGAGCTGTTCCACACGGGCTCAATCTTGGGATCGTTGAGCACACGCTGCTGCATCGCCTTACTGGCGCGCAGCGTATCACGGCGGTGAATCAAATACACCTTGCTGGCAAAGCGGGTCAGGAAAGAGGCTTCTTCGCAAGCGCTGTCGCCACCGCCCACCACGCACACGGGCACATCACGGTAGAAGGCGCCATCGCAGGTGGCACAAGCTGTCAGGCCATGACCAATGAGTTCTTTCTCGCCGGGCAACCCCAGATAACGAGCCTTTGCCCCCGTTGCCACAATCACGGATTGGGCCTTGTATGCACCGCCGGAGGTAGTCACCACAAACAATCCGCTGCATTCCTCGCGGTAGACGGAAAGCACATCTTCATACGCATAGCGTGCGCCGAACTTCTCTGCCTGCTGGCTCATGTTGAACATGAGCTCCGGCCCCATGATTCCCTCCGGGAAACCGGGAAAGTTTTCAATTTCCGTAGTCGTTGTCAGCTGCCCACCAATTTGATTTCCGGTAAAAACCAGCGGTGCCAAATCAGCGCGTGCTGCATAAATCGCCGCAGTGTATCCTGCAGGCCCTGTACCGATGATAATCAATTTCTCATTCATTGCAGCCATCGTACACGCACGCATACCCGCGCGCAAGCACATTTTTCGTCAGCCCTGCTTTTCTTCTGTTAACGAAGCTGTGTGATAAAATGACATGACACCAAAGGTAGTGATGTTATTGAACAGCGGGATGCCTTGGTTAGAGTGCCATTCCGGGAAAACTCCTCCTTTGAGGATGAATGAAACAAGGGCTTGCTCCACGGGGAAGCAAGCCCTTGCCGAAAACCGTCATTGGCGCAGGGGGGGGGGGGGTTAAATATCCCATGCATCAAGCCACTTGAAGGAGACAATGCGGAACTTGCGCCCCATTATCCTATTGGCTTCGGAAAGCCCCTTGCCTTTGCTACCATCCGGTTCATACTCTCGGTCGGAGGGGGCATTGGTGGGATCCACATAGTCCATGGTACGCTGCACAACAGCCTCGCACCATGCCTGTGCCAAAATGGCATTGCGCACATTGCGCACGCAGCCATATGCGCGCACGGTGAAGGTATCATCGCGTACAGTGAGAATGTTGCCGAGGGAGGCCAACACATCACTCTGAATCAAGTAGCCGGGAGCAGCCGTGTAGATGGAACCTTCCTCTGCTTTCGGGAAGGCGAACAAGTCGCCATTGCCGGGCTTGGCTGCTTCGACCTCGTTAAAGAGCGTGTTGATATCCGTTGCATCAATAGCTGCCTGCAAAGCTCCTTTAAGAGCCTCATCCGAGCCGTTACTATCCAATCGGCGGTTGATGAAGTCCGACATATTGAGGAAGGGGCCACGCTTACGCACCTGCTTCACAATCTGACGAGCCAACTCGCGGATGGATTCTGGCTCCAGCATACGCACCTCGCCCCATGCGGCGGCAGCGCCCCCACCTTGACGCAATGAAGTAGAGCCCTGCATCATGCTGTAGCCACCAAGGGAATCAATACTCTTGTCTGTAGTTGAAACCATGAAGCGAGAGAAGAGCACCTGACTCTCCGACTTATTGTTCTCTACCAGAGAAAGCTTATTTCCATTCACATTAGTGACCAACTTGCGCTTGGCCAAGCCTTGGAGCACGGAAGCCCAAGCATCCTCCGATATGGAGTTCACATTGAAACCACCATCAATCATGAGATACTGGGCAATGTATTTCCAGCCATCCTGCGCCATGATACGCTTGATGATTTCCTCATCCTTATACGAGGCAGCTGACTTTTTGTAGCGGGAGACAGGGAGAGCTTCCTTTCCGCTCAAGAAATCTTCCATCACTTCCTGAGCCTTACGTCCTTTCTTGCCATCCCCCGGCATATCAGACACGGAAGAACAGAACCAGCGATCCCACAACGCGTCGTTGATGAGCAATCCATGGTCAAAAAAGTCGCTAAACAACTGGCCATTACCTCCTACATCCTTGGTAATCTCATTCTTATGAAATGCGTAAACATCACCGGCAGGCAAACATGGATCCGCAAAGGAGTTACCAATGCCCACACCTGGCACACCACTCTGGTACTGCATACGCCGCTGGGCAGACAGGTGAGCATAGCCGGAAGTTTCCTGAGATTTATACCAGCCGGGCTGCAAACGCATACCGGCAAAACCAGCAAGAGAGAATGGAGGGTGAACTGGTAGTTCCAACACGGAAACAAAAGACACTTGCTCCCCATCACTGGTAATACCAAGCACACCGTTACGGCCAATATTATCCATGGGGCATGCACCCAAACCACCGCCAATATCGAGAGCAGCCAACTGATAAGGATGGTACTGGCGCTGCTGGTCATCCGGGCTAATAATCATACCACCCCAGAATGCGGGACTGGAATGCTGCCACATCTTCGTGCGGTAATCCTTTCCTTCAAACATGCGCGCATCCAAATTCGGATTGGCAGATTTGGGAACAATACCGAGCGCTGCAATGAAGTACGGCACATTGGGATCACTTTGGCTGCCATCAATCGTCCAGATGGCGTCATTGCGCTCAGGGTCACAAAATATCTTATTCACCCCGGTATCGTTTGGATCATACCAACCCAGCAAGCCGTATTGAGGACTGGCTGCACGCTTACCATCACCACCGTCAGCTCCGTTAGTCGATCCTATATCAATACCGTTAAACCCATTGTAAATCGTAATAGCTTCCGGTCTTTTAGGCGCAAAATACTGACCATCCGAACCGGCAGCCCCTGTCAATCTAAGGCTCAAGCGGAAGTGACCTGCATCAATGTTACTTGCAGCGGCATTACCGTAATCAGCAACCTTCCCCGGAGACGTGTGAGAGTAGATATTGATGGGATTACCTGCAACGGAACTAGGGTTGTAGCCCGGCACCCAAGGATTTTTGCCGATATCTTGAGATGTCTGCGTCTTTTCCACTCTACCGCTGGCGGGAGAGAAGAAGAGGATTTCACCGGGGTTAAACACGATATCACCGGTTTCATCACCTTTGGAGGCTTGGAAGAACTCACCAAAGTCCTGCCCCATCACTTCTTTTATGTTATTATCTGTACGCTTAAAGCCACGATCACCCCATTCAAGATCATCCCAACTTTTTACCTGTCTCTTTTGGGGGAAAGATTTCGACTGCATACCGGCCACCTTGTACGGCAAAGAATGAGACCAGAGCTGGCGTCCACGAATACGCATGGGCACGTTATAGGGGTTCCACCACAAGAACATCGGAGCATAGCAGATACCCAAATCATACATCTGCTCTTTTCTCTCATCGTTAGTAATCACACTTGCCCCACTTGAAGTCTTCGAAGGACTTTCAACCAGGCCAACGGTATTCATAAACGCCAACATCACAGGTGTGCGAGCATAACCGGCATACTTGCTTCCTTGATCCAACATGGCGCGACCTTCATATATACTGGCACTAGAGCCGGCCGATACGGAATCAGGATTTCCCAACTGCTTGGGACTATTTTGAGGATAAGCCGAACCGCTCAGACGCGTGTAAGCACCATTCACATCCCCAAGAAGACGAGCCGTAAAGTTATCAGAATCATTGGCATCGCCATTGGGCCAGCAGTTGTAGTAAGCATGCAGAGTTTGCCATGAGCCAATAGGCATATTCTTTTCCGTACCCACGGGCACATCCTTACCCTCCACCAAGGGACAGTCCTGGTCTGAGCGCACAGCAAAGTCCGTCCCCTTCAATTCTTTCTTATTGAGTAACAAGCACAAATCTTCCTTCAAGCCACCGGTTCGCACATTGATAGGCAAACTGTACGAGGTGGTTGTCACATCAAAGAAATAGGGCATACCCGCAGACTGTGAAGACGAGGAAACGAGCGGAAGGCTATTAAGCGTCAGCAACTTCTCCGGCTTCTCAATCTTAGCAGGGATGAAATCCATTGTCTCGCTATCCACGAACATAGGACCGGGGGTATCCCAAGTCCGACGCAACACGTCCAATGGTTCTGTCACTTCTTCTCGGTCTTCAATAGAGATTTTACTCTTCTGGTTTTCGCCACCTACCCACCACGCAAAGCTTGCCTTATTTTTACCGGTAGATGGCATATTGAGCAAATCTGCATACACATAGTGGCGGCCGGTCAGGCGCTTGCCCAGCGTGCCTTCCCCCACCAAGCAGATACGCTGGCCTGGCTTGCGGGAGCCCAAATCACTCACGGCTTGAAGGTTGTGGAGCTCCGAAGGCTTGCGGGAGGATATAAGCCACCTGCGGAACATGGATTCACGCCCCTGATTGTAGGTAGACTTAATCTCGCTTCCCTTGCCCTCTATGGGCTTACCATAGATCGGCCCGGACCAACTATCCCACACACCAAGAATGTGTTGAGAGATACTGCCTTCAGACTCAGAAATAATACCGGAGCTGGCAGACACACGGCGGTCCGGCCCCATTTCTATCTGCAAATTGGCGATAGCATCATCCAAACCGATGAGAGCCTGCTGCCTTGCCTCTGCCTGCAAAACAGTCTGCATGGCAATGCGGCTCTGGGAGGAAGCCATTGCCATGATACCCACAGCCAAGAGAGTGAGCAGCATCATCAGGGTCAAAGACGCGATGAGCGCAAAGCCATGCTTCTTTTTCTTAATCAATCTTTTATGCGGAAAACTTGCTCGTTTGATTTTCATACACTAATCAACAGTACCCTACTACTATACACCCCAAGGGGCACACGTCAAGCAAATTCGGGGCGCCCTGCACCCAAAAATAGTGATTTTTCAGAGAACGGAAAAACCCACCGGAATCCAAGCTCCGATGGGTTCTCTGCGCTACGAAGTATAAGATTCGAACTTATGACCCCATCCGTGTGAAGGATGTGCTCTACCACTGAGCTAACTTCGCATTGTTGTATCCCGTAACCGGGTGCGGGCGCATTCTACCAATCATTTTTCTTCTTGGCAAGCTTTTTCTGCAAAAAATGTCATTTTATTCACATTTATCCCCAAGATAGCTTCAATAAGGGGCGAGTAAAAAGGGAATAAAACGAAAATTGGGGGGGGACAGGCGCAGGATTGCATATTGAGCCAGGTATTATGGCAGCCGCAGATTGTAATTTTGCCGGGTAGGGCGGAGTTGGGAGATATCAAATCCGCGCAGTACCGCTTCTTGCAAAAGGGGGAGTTGTTGCTGTAAGGGGGCGTGGGATTGGCGGCTCAGTAGCCACAAGCAAGAGCCTGTTTCATTGGACACCAAGGCATTTTGGTAAGCTGCATCCACCCGCAAAACATGGTATGGGGTGGAAATGAAGCGCAGGAGCGGTACAAATGAAATCTGCAACACTCCCTCAGCCACCGGCCGAGCCGTAGCCCTCGCTTTATACACCTTACCGGCGGCATCTGTGCCGTAATTGGTGACAGATACCCGCCCGCCCGCCAGCAGAGCATATTCCGTCCACACCTCATCCAAGGCATATTCAAAGGGCGTTTCAAAACGAGCCAACTCATACCATCGGCCCATATAGCGGCTCCAATCAAGCCCGGAAGCAGGTGTTGTTTCAGGCAGAGGCTCACCGCCGGGAGCGGGGCTTTTTCTCTCGCTAAAGTAGTATTGCAAGGCTCGCAGAATCATACCTCATGAGACGGAGCAACACTCATCTGCCCTCAAAAACAGATTTAGGCGGGGAGGAGGCGTACCACACGGTCCGCTCGTGGCAGAGTGATAGTGATGCTGGTGCCGGTTCCTTCTTTGGAGGCAATACCCAGGGTGCCACCGTGGTCTTTGATAATGCGGCGCACGATAAGGAGCCCCAAGCCATTCCCCTTCTTTTTGGAGGAACGGAAAGCCTCATACATACTGCCCATCACCTCGTGCGATATACCGGTGCCGTTGTCGCTGATGATGATGCGCACATCCGAATCATTATAATCAGTCTGTATATACACCCCCCCTTGCTCACCGGGGATGGATTGGTAAGCATTGCGAATCAGGTTGTAAAAGACCTGGAATAGCTGGTTGGCATCGGCACTCAGCTCAGGCAAATCCTCACAATACGCTTGTTGGATAGCAATGCCACGCGGTGCAATCTCCGGCGCCAACACATCTAACACGTGGTTGATAAGCTCATTGATGCGAACGGGCTCGCGCAGCAACTGCGAGGGGCGCATGGATTTGAGGAATTGATGCAGCAAAGTATCCAAACGGCGAGTTTCTGCTAAAGCACCCTCCAATAACGGAGCCAGTTTTTCCTGCTCTGCATGCCCCATCTTGGCAAGCTTTCGCTGCATGAGTTGCAAATTAAGCCCCAAGGAATTGAGCGGGTTGCCGATTTCATGAGCCACGGCACTTGCCATGTAGGAGAGGAGGTTCATTTGCTCGGCCTCTGCGCTTTCCTCCCCCTGCTCCACTCGTTCCGTATCATCTCGCACCAAGAGCAGGTATTCCATACCATCCGCCACGGGACTCATCAGGAAATTGTAATGCTTGGGCGCAGGGTAATTCACATGCAAATCGCGCGTTATAGCCACCCCGCTGCCACACAACTCTTTCCAACTGCATGTACCGCCAACCAATCGCTCAAAGGGTTCTTTGACCAACTCACGCAGAGGGCGGCCATAAATGGCAACAGCTGCCTTATTGGCAAAACGAGGGCGGCCGTCCGCATCGAAAAGAATCAACCCATCTCGCAAAGCATCAAAGACATCCTGCAACAAACCTTTATCAGAAGCCAAGCGGAGGAACAAGCTGCGCAGCTCATCTGTACCCAAACGATCCAGACGCGCCATGATTTTTTCCATTGTATCGCGGTTCATGGGAAAGCGTATCAGAATTCAACGGTGATTTCTCGGAACACAGCAGGAATTTCTGCTCGGAAAGTTTTGCCCCCCTCCACAGCCTCGCAGGGAATCGCCATGCCATCTGCCACCAAGTGAGGAGACGCGTGGTAGGGGAGCGCGTGCAACACGAGGGTAATCGTCTTGTTCGTAGCTGCCCTTTCCCCCTTTAATGTGCAGGATAGGGAGAACGAGCGCGCCGCAGCACAGTAGCGAAATTGGCGCAGCAGGTAATTTTCCTCCACAATGGCTTGCGGGTCATCTCCGGCATCTTCGTAATGGTAGCTCATCTCGCAAGTATGAGGAACCCACCACAAATCATAAGTGAGAGGGGGTGCAGGCAATTCATCCGCATACTGTTGCACCGGCCAACGCGGGATGATATGCCCGCCACGCACATACACCGGTATGCGAGAAAGGGGCGTATTGACCCACGTCTCGGATTCCGCCACAGGAGCAGGCGCATCTGTCCAAAAACAGTACCACGTACCCGGTGGCACATAGAGGAACCGCCCTGCCTCACCGGGATGATGCACCGGCACCACATAGAGCGAATCCCCCACAAAAAACTCACTACTGCGCCAGTAGGTATCCTCATTTTCCGGGAACATGAGTGCCAGCGAGCGGATGATGGGGGTTCCCTCCACCGAATAACGGTAAAACTGCGTATAGAAATAGGGCAACAAACGATAGCGCGTTTCTATTGCCTGCCGCACAGCGCCCTCCACCACAGGGCCAAATTGCCACGGTTCCTGTCCACCGTACTCACCATTATTGTGGTTGCGGAAGAATACATGGAAAGCAGCCATTTGCATCCAGCGGCAGAAGAGTTCCGGCGTGGGTTTACCCAAAAAACCTCCCGTATCAGCACCGCAGAAGGACACCCCGCTGGCAGAAAGGCGCTGCACCATCAGGTTGGCCATTTTCAGGTTATCCCAATCGGAGTAGTTGTCACCCGTCCAGGTGGCAGCCCAACGCTGCAAACCGGCAAACCCCGCTCGGCTCAAAACAAAGGGGCGGCGCTGGGGAGCGCTCCGCTTCATCCCCAGACGCGTGGCCATTGCCATACATTGGCCGTACACATTGTGTGCCTTGAGGTGTGAGCATGAAAAACCATCAAACGCATGGCGGGTATCATCCGGGAATGTTTTATCCGGGAAGATGGCGGGTTCATTCATATCCGTCCACACGCCACGCACACCATATTCAGCTATTTGGCGGTGAAAAAGCGCGGCCCACCATTCTCGCGTGTCAGGCGAGGTAAAATCAGGGAATGTGCAAGAACCGGGCCACACATCCCCCTCCAGCAGAGCGCCATCGTGCCGGCGACAGAACACATTGCGCTCAAACCCACTGCGCCACACATAATTATCCGGGTTGATTTTGATGCCGGGGTCTACAATCGTAACCACCTTGAACCCCTGCTCTCCCAAGCGGGCTATCATCTTATCCGGCTCCGGGAAGCGTTTCCGATCCCAAGTGAGAGCCTGATACTGGTTCATGTGGTGAATATCCAGGTGAATAGCATCGCAGGGAATGGAGCGATTGCGCAATTCGGCAGCCAGCTCCATCACATTAGATTCGGGGTAGTAACTCCACTTGCTCTGGTGGTATCCCAGCGCCCACAGTGGTGGCAGCGGTGGCAAACCGGTGAGGCGGGTGTACATCTTCACCGTGTCCAAAGCATCTTTGCCGGAGAGGAAGTAATAATCCATCACCCCGCCATCAGCCCCAAACAGCAGGCGATCCGCGCGCTCTTTACCAAAATCAAAGTACGAGCGCATCGTATTATCAAAGAAAATGCCATATTGGGTTCCCTCGTTGAGACAAAGGAAGAAAGGAATACTCTTATAGAGGGGGTCGCTGTCTGTGTTGAATTTATAGTGGTCTGCACCCCACATTTCAAAACGCCGCCCGCGCATGTTGAGAGCACAGGGCTTATCCCCCAGCGCAAAGAAATGAGCCTTTTCAGGCATTTTTTTGAGCACCCACACCAATTCATCCCCCGTGCGTTCCTGCAGGCGGTGGCCCATTCCCTCCGCATCTGCACACAAGATTCTGCCACAAGCATCCGCAAACTCCAATCCTGCATCATCCTTGCGGATACGAACGCGCAGCGCAGGCGTGCGGACTTCGTAAAAAGAATCAGTCTCCCGCTCCGAGAGGGGCACCTGCTGCATTTTGAACTGTGGCGACACCCCGTAACTGGGGATATTTTCGAACACGGCATGAGTCACATAGCGACAGCGTACCATGCCGGATTCCATAAAATACAAGCGTAAACGGTTCGTCGGCAGTTGAAGTTCCAACGTCCGTTCGTCCACCCATTCGTAGTGGTGGATACAATTCTTGGGGCGGGGGGAATCCATCATTCAGATGGTGGCGCGGGGACTAACCCGGAGGCCACTGCAAGCTACGCCCACCGAGGATGTGAATGTGCAGATGCGGCACCGTCTGTCCGGCATCGGCTCCGGTGTTCATCACCGTGCGGAAGCCACCGGGCTCCAACCCCAAATCGCGGGCGACCTCACCCACTTTAAGCATCAGGTGTGCCAGCAAGGCTGCATCCTCAGCAGTTGCTGCGGCAATATCGCGCAGCGGCTTTCTTGGCACCAGCAACACATGCACCGGAGCAGCAGGTGCCACATCACGAAATGCAACACACAGCTCATCCTCATACACTATGGTGGCCGGTATTTCTTTATCGGCTATTTTTTGGAAAAGAGTTTTCTCCATCTCACGCGCAGTATAACGCAGCAACATTGAAATTGCAATTGCATTTTTGCATTCCACACGTTATACTGACCTCAGTCATGCCGGAACAGGAAGATTTCAACACATTCAGCAGCTATGACTGCTTGGGAGCGATGCTCATGCTGAGCATCCTCCCCGTTGCTATAGCCATTGTGTTGTTGGAAAACATACCATTGGCCATCATCTTGGGTGTAGTGGGCGTGGTGTTGTCCCTAGGTGTTTTTTTATTAGCGCTTCTCACGCATTGGAGAATCATCCCCCGCATTGTAGACATATTGGGCATGATTCTCACGCCCACCTATATTGGTATAGCAGTGTGGCTTTGGTGTACCATGTAAGGTATAAAACCAGAGAAAAGCCTTTTATACCGGCAAGCTCTGCATCACTCCATGAGGGCATCCCCCTCAATGGCAGATTCCGGCCATATCCCCTGCTCTACCATAAAGACCTCCCACGAAAGAAGAATTTGCTCAAACACCGCAGGGTTTACCTCAAAATGAGTCAGCGTGTGGTCTCCACTCGGGCACAGCACCAATTCTGCCACATTGCCCAGCTGGCGCCACTCCTCGCAAAACCATTCGCGCATCTCAAAATCCAGCAAGGGGTCAGCCATGCCGTGCGCACAGAATAGCGGGGGTAGGTTGCGCCGCAGCAAAGCACACGGGTTGATAGAATCGGGGTTCGTCACCTCTGCCTTGACATTGAGGAGGCGAGCTTCCGGGGCATCAACATCCACCACGCCGCGTAAAATCGCCACGCAAGCCGGGGTGAGGGGCAGCACATCTTTGCTCCCGAGCTGCCACCAGCGGCGCGTCTCCAACATAGGCTGCATCGCAGCGTTGAGCGCCATGAGCCCACCGGCATCTGCCCCGGCAAGAGTAATGCGGTCTTGGTCTATCCCCAGCCCGGCAGCATTGTGGTGAATCCACCCCCAAGCATCCAATCCATCTTGGATGATGTCCTCAGCCGTCACCTCATAGCAAGCGTGGGTGCGGTACTCCGGCAGCACACACACAATTCCGCGGTGCGCCAAGTGCATAGCCCAGGAAACAAATTCCTCATTATATTCCAATGCCCACATACCCCCATGAAAAAACATGACAGCCGGGGCAAAAGCATCCGGGGTATGCCCGGCCGGGGCAAAAAGGCGGGCGCGCAGCTCCACTCCATCTGCAAAGCGCTTCCACACAAAGGTGGGCGCTTTATCCAGCATGCGCTGGCAGCGAGCCTCCTCGGCGGTACGGGGTCTGCGTGGAAAGGGCGTCATAAAACAGGCATAGTATGCTATTTTCTTGCCATGAAAGCAAGTCTGATGTAAGTTCTAAACAGATATGAGAGCGTTTTTTTTCATCGGATGCTTACTGGGCATATGCTGTACCGGTATTTCTGAAGCACAAATGACTGCCGCCGGTTTAGACGCCGCAAAAAAACGGCACGCAGAGGCACAGAAGCGCGCCTCTACCCCCGCAGGCTTTATTTCCCCGGACCAAGAGCAGGCACGCAAAACCGCCGAAATGGTGTACAACACCTGGCGCCTGAGCATGATTCGCGGCAGCGAACCCTCCTGGCGCAGCAGCACCACTGCAGCCCGCCAAGTAAAAGTACGCAATCTCATCATTTCCCAGCGCGGCAGCTTCCCCAGAGACTTCTTCAGCAAATTGCAGGAACCGCCCAAGTTGGAAAACTTTGCCTACGTGGGCTCCCTCTTGGGCTGCAATGGGCGCACCATGGCTTCTACCTACATCGGCAAATTGCAACTGGGCAACGGCAAAGCCAAAGAAAATGCCTATGTGTTGGAGTTTGTCTTTGAAAACGGCAAATGGAAATTGGACCAGAGCCGCTTTTTTGATTTGAGCCAACTGCCCCAAGTACGCAAGCGCCTGCACAGCCGCGATCTGAGCGTTCTGCAGGAGCAAGACGGCTTCCAGCCCTACACCAGCATTCCCAAAGCGCCCCCGGCATGCAAAGAGCCGGAGCTTATCGGCAAAATCTTTACAGATTGCCCCGGGCGATCCATCGATATGACCATCAATGGGGTATCCATTCATGAATTTGATGATGAACGCCGCGCAGATGTCATTTCCGGGGGGCTGAAACGCGGGCGCAACACCATCTCATACACCATCCGCGACCGCGAAGGATTGAAACGCCCCGGCATGGGAATCGGCATTTTTGTCATGCCCGAAACACCGGGCAACACCCCCGTATGCGTGTTCGACCACCTGCTGGATGGCAACGATAAGGCCAACGGCGGCACCTTCACCTTCTTCATCGAAAACGCTCATATCGCTTCGATGAATCCTAAATACCAAGGTGAAAAACCGGCACCTTTCCACGCGGCACCCTTGAAAGAAAAACCGAAAAAATAAAACATACCTCCCTGTGATCTGAGCTGCACTAGGCTTTATTATTCCTCCTTCCCCATCTCAGAATGACAGGCAGACACTCATTTTAGACTGGCAATCCGCCCGCCTGCTATTGTATAATCAACCCAAGTTCAACCAGCGTCCGACCATGAAACTTCGTTTTCTCTTGCCCCTTCTTTGCGCGATTACGGCATGCTTTAGCAGCTGCCAAAGCCAGAAAGCATACCCCGTGTACTTCCTGACGGAAGCGCGGGGCACGGAATCAGGTTCCCGTTTCCTTATCATGTACAGGGGGCGTCCCTTCACCAAGCTCCCCATTCTTACGCTTGAGCACTTCGAAAAGTTTCGTTCATTCGTCAATCCCAATGGTTCGTATGGTGTAGAGCTCTTCATCAAGAAAGAATGGCGCACGCGCCTTTACTTGGCCACCCAAGAAAACATCGGGTTGCTGCTTTTGCCGGTAGTCAACGGCCTTGCTTTTGAGCCCCAGCGCATTGATAGAGCCGTGACAGACGGTGAGCTCGTCATTTGGAACGGCCTCAATGGCTATGACCTGAAGCAAATTGCCAAGACCGTCACCCCCATGGTGCCGGAAATTGAAGAAAAGCGTTTCTTGGATAAAAACCCACGCCCGCTGCCGGAGAAGCCGAAGGTACCCAACCAAGCCAAGGATCACACCGGGCGCACCTTCGGAGAACTCTTCCACTCTGCCAATTAATGCGGCACATCATTCTGCAGGTATTGATACTACTGAGCAGCTTGGGTTTTGCACAAGCTGCTCAGGATTTGGTGTATCGCTTACCTACGCTCAATGATGCTCTTTTTAGGGGAGACAACAATGGGTTCTACATGTACTGCGACCGCAACTTTGAAGGTGTACACTCCCAGCCCTGGGAAGCAGGCACATACGGCATGGTGCGCAATCCTTTCCGTGCATCTAATAACCAAGTGATGTTCAGCCGTATGCATGAAGGCATTGATGTGAAGCCCCTGCAACGCGATGCCGCCGGTGAGCCCCTTGATGAGGTTCGCCCCATTGCTCCCGGTCGGGTTGTGCATGTGAACGATAGCCCCGGCAGCAGTAACTATGGCCGCTACGTTGTTGTGCAACACCGTGTCCCCGAGGGCAAAATCTACTCCTTGTATGCTCACCTCGCCTCCGTAGCCTGCACCGTAGGGCAGCTCGTCGGCACCGGCAATGTCTTGGGAATCATGGGCCACACAGGCGTGGGGCTCGACCGCGTGCGCTCCCACCTGCACTTGGAAATTGGCCTCCTCATCAATGAGGATTATGAAAAATTTTGTCCTCCCAGCAACAAGCAAGGGATGTACAATGGTTTGAATCTCATTGGCTTCAACCCCACAGACTTGCTCATGATGAGCAAAGATGGCGCCCCTGTCTCTCTGACCCACTACTTCAGCACCCTCAAGGAACATTACCGCGTTCGCGTTCCCCGCATTGGCACCATGAACTTCCTGAAGCGCTACCCTTTCCTTTACAAAGGGAAACGCGGACTGCGCCCCAAATCGCTCGACATCGCCTTCACCTACGCAGGAGTCCCCATTGCCTTCTATCCGTCGGATGAGGAAGTGAGCCAGCCCACCATCATCTCCTGCAAGCCCATGCCCACCCTGCAACAAAATTGCACGGTCAACCGCGTCAAAAACAGCAGCAAGGATGCCGCGCTCACCCGCTCCGGGCTAAACTACATCAACCAATACCTTTGGCTGGAAGGTCGTTACCCCGTTCCAGATTCCACCCAACCATGAAACCCGCTTTTTTTCTCTCGCTGATGTTGCTCTCCTCCTTGGCGCAGGCAGATGTTGCCCGGGCCGAACGCTTGGTGAGAAACGAGCATTATGCTGAGGCCTTGGCCGCCATACCGGCAGAAGACAAGAGTGCAGAAGCCAACTACTGGCGGGGGCAAGCGCTACTGCGCTTGGAGCGTATGGCAGAAGCCGCTATTGCATTCAATGCCGTGCCGCAGGAATCTGCTCTCTACCCCTATGCGGCAAAAGGTACCCTCTACTGCGCTTGGCAATGCCCCTCCCTCAACTTTGTGGAAATGGTAGCACCGCTGACGGCAAGCTCCCACCCGGCCATCTCCACCCTTGCTTTGGCCGCCCTCGCCGAACACCAGCTCCGCCACACGCGCAAGGGCGATACTTCCACCCTGGAAACACTCCGTGAGCTCGCCACGCGTGATGCTTCATTGCTTCCCTTGGTCAAACTCCTCAATCTGGAGGCTCTGCGCCGCCAAGGCAAATATGAAGAGGCCTTGCAGTATGGTCGCACGCTGGAGGAGGACAAAAGCTTCAGCTCCCTCATGAAGCAGAGAGTGCGATTGGCTCTATCGGATGTATACTACGACAAAGAAGCCTCTCTACAAGGCACAGAGCTGCAAGAGGGAGATATCGATGATGAAGGGCGAGGCGAGGAGACGCTGCTTCAATTCATCTCAGCCAATCCCAACTCCCCCCTATTGGAAGAAGCTTTCCGCCGCTTGGATGAGCGCCGGGCATTCACCAACAGCGAATACGCGTTGGAGAAATTGAGAGACTGGAGTACAGACCCGGAGCACTCCCGCCGTGCGACCTTGGCTTTGCTGGCTCTGCAGCGCTTGCGTCTCATCAAAGAGCCCAACACGCATGATGCCACCTATGCCAATACGGCGCATGCTCTCTATCCCCACGAAACGGCCACACGCGTCATCCTGCAAGAGCGCATCCGCGATTTGCTCTCCAAAGAGAACAAGGCCGAAGCAAAATTGTATCTGGACATGCTGCAGGGAGAAGATGATGCCCGCACCCGCTTCTTCCGTGCCGCCAACTTGGCAGAAACGGATAAATCCATCGCCAAGGATGAGTTCCTGCGCTGTGCAGACATCGCCCCGGCAGACGTGCGGCATTTGGCCTTGGCAAACGCCATAATCTGCGCCTATGAGGTTGGGGATGAATATACAGTACAGCAAATTCTGGATTTACCCTTGCTCCCCTCAGCCAAGCGGTTAATGCTCATCACACACGCAGAACTCATCCTCGCCAAAAACCCGGAATTAGCACGCAAGGAATTGGCAGAAGCGCAAGGCCTCTCACCCACGCCCCTGCAAGTGGCCGATATCGACTTAGCCTTGGCGCAGATGGATTTGCTGAGCGATCCCGAAAACAGCCTAAAGATTCTGGACAAATACCCGCCTGAAGCGCGCAAGGATTGGTCGGACGCACGTATCCTCCGACTCTTTGCGCTGCGCATGCAGGCCAGCGACAAGCTTGCCCAAAAACAAGAAACGACCAAAGAGGCCGCACTCGCACCATCGCTCACCTTGATGCGAGATGCACTCTCCACCGATTTGAAACCCGCCATCCGCATGGCGATTACCACAAACCTCGCAGAAAAACTTTCCGCCGCAGGCAAACACAAGGAAGCACTTACCCTGCTGGAAAACTTGTTGGCGAACCTTGCTACCGGCGAAGAGAAGGCACGAGTCCTCATCATGGCAGCCAAGCAAGCGGCACTTCTGGGCTCCTTGCCGGCACTCAAGAAAGCCATATCCTTGTACGAAACCGCCGCCGATATTGACTCTCCCTATGCCAACCGTGCCAGAGCCCGCATGGCCGCCATCCTCTCCTGGATAAACCAGGGAGACAAAGCCAAGGAAATCCTGCTTGGAATTCTGCGCAGCAAAGAAAGCTTGGAAGCAGAAGACTTGGCTCACACCTACACGGTGATGGCAGATGTCTATGCCATGGACGGCACAGAAGAGGGGCAATCTGAAGCACTGATTGCCTGCGAAAACATTTGGAACTTGGAGGAAATCTCCGAGCAATGGAAAACAAGAGCTCACCTGCAACATGCCATCTATTGCAGCCGTTTCCGCATGCACGACCGCGCCTTGGCTGATTACCTGAGCATTTTGGCCACATGCCCGGCATCCGGTGCAGACCCGCACCCGGAGGAATGGTTCATTCTCTACTCTGCCGGGGCAGGAGCCGTAGCAGAGCACCTGCAATTGAAAAATTACGAAGGTGCTGCAAAATTGGCCGAACAAATTGCAGCGTGGCCACATCCCGTCGGGACACCCAGGCCGCACTCCGAAGCCTATGGCCCGCAAGCTAAGCGATTTGCCGAATGGGCAGAAAGCATCCGCAGGACCCATTATCTGAAACCCGGTACCCAACCCTAAACCGGTGGTGGTAACGGAGTCGGCCTCATTCACCTACCGCACATCGCACCAAACAGCTCGGTGGTCGCTGGCAATCTTTCCGGCCGGCAGGTCTACAATGCCGCTTTTGCAAGCCCGGCCCCGCCGGGAGCGCAGCACACTGTTCACGTATATTTGGTCAAAGGTGAAATATTCTCGCTCAGCCTTGTAATACAAGGTCCAGCCATCGCCATCCGCATCTTCCGGGGAAAGGCGTTGCAGCGCCGAATCCGCAGAAATCCCCTGAGTCAATACGCCTAGAGATTCATCTGTCGGGCCATCATTCCAATCGCCATACACCAACACCGGCATCCCGGGCTGGCGGCGCATTGTCTGCTGCAAATACATTGCCAAGGTACGCGCCTCGCGGCTGCGTAGGCTCTGCGCTGCCGCAGCATCATCCGCCACTCGGGACTTCAAATGCGCCCCCACAATACGGAACATGCGCCCATCCGCCACCCGCACCGTGATATCTAATATACCGCGCAACATGCGCCGCTTTTGCTGCCCATACAAGCCATAATCGGCCTTCGACGCATCATGCACGATAGGGTAGCGAGACAACACGGCAAGGGCTCTATCCTCACCATCACGCAATAAAATACGGCTATGGCTCAAATCGCAGCCCTTGTGCCGTAGGCGCACCTGCAAATCACGCAGAGCCATCGGCCCCCCTACCTCTATCAGCCCCACCACATCAGGGTTCGCGCTGGCTATCACCTCTGCCACAGCCTGGCATGATCTTTCTGATTTGGGGCGATTCACGTAGCGCGAGCGGGATTTCTCCCCCACCACAAAATAATTTTGCACATTGTGCATCAGGAAGCGTACCGGAGGGCCGCTCAAGGGCATACCCGCTATATCCGGCAGCACCTCTCCGTCTGCCACAACAGGGGGCAAATCAGCGGGCGCTTCATAGCTTTGAACATCTGTGCTTCCCGGCTCCGTAGAAAAGCGGGATACAAGCAACCCGACAATGATTATCACGAGAGTAAGCAGGGTCACATCAACCCTGCCCAAGCGGCGCAGCCATGATTTCCCTTGCTTCATCACCGGGAAAGAGGATAGAAATTAGACTTCTCTCAGCCACTCAGCAACCTGGGGCGCCGCGTACGTGAGGATGATATC
Organism: Akkermansia sp.; assembly: GCA_017398355.1. Lineage (GTDB taxonomy): Bacteria > Verrucomicrobiota > Verrucomicrobiia > Verrucomicrobiales > Akkermansiaceae > Akkermansia. The sequence goes on from JAFQGD010000032.1 coordinate 38,056, forward strand.
TGCCCCGGCGCGGCGAATAGAGAGAAGGGTCTCCAAGGTTGTTTGCTTCTCATCCAGCCAACCGGAGGCCGCAGCAGCTTTGAGCATAAGATACTCCCCGCTCACATGATAAGCAGCTATCGGCAGCGTACTTTGCTGGCGCAGCGCGGCAATCACATCCAAATACATCGTGGCCGGTTTTACCATGAGCATATCAGCCCCCTCGCTCTCATCCAACCAAGCCTCGCGCAAGGCTTCGCGTGCATTGCCGGGATCCATCTGATATGTCTTCTTATCCCCAAACTTCGGCGCACTCCCCAGCGCACCACGGAAGGGGCCATAAAAGGCGGAGGCATACTTGGCCGTATAACTCAGCAATGACACATGGGTGTACCCCTCGGCATCCAAAGTACCGCGCAGTGCGGCTATGCGGCCATCCATCATATCACTGGGGGAGATAATATCCGCCCCGGCTCGGGCATGGCACAAGGCTTGGCGGCACAAAGCCTCTACTGTTTCATCATTCAAAATTTCGTACGAACCATCCTCGTACTCTTTCACAATGCCATCCTGCCCGTATGTATTGAAGGGATCCAGCGCCACATCTGTCATCACCATCATGGCCGGCACAGCAGCCTTGATAGTACGGATGGCTCGCGGCACCACCCCTTCGGGATTCCAGGCCTCGCTCCCGGCGGCATCTTTCTTCTCCTCCGGCACCACCGCAAACAAATCCACACAGTGAATGCCCAGCGCATACAAGCGACGGCATTCCTCGGCAATGCCCGCCACACTCCATCGTGTACACCCCGGCAATGATGCGATGGGTGTGTCTTCATCCCCCTCTTGCACAAACATGGGGTATACCAAATGAGCAGCACTCAGGGAGGTCTCCCGTATCATGTTGCGTATGGCGGCAGATTTTCTGTTTCGGCGCGGGCGTATGGGCAAATCTTGCATCACACCGCCAGCATACCACCAATGGGGGGACTTTGTAAAGTGTAAGATACGTGAAAGCCATGCAAACGCAAGAGAATGTTGATAGCGCCAAAGAATGGCAAACTTGCAATTTGATAATTTATGGAAGCTTGCGACTGCAAGGGCCAACCGGAGCTTGCCTCTCATTTTCACTTGCAAAGCCTTGCCGCCTAGGGTACAATCCTCCCCGCATGAACCGCTCCCAAATCCACGACGTGCTGGCAAACTTCGAGGTGAATCCCTCCAAATCGCTTGGGCAGAATTTCCTCACGGATGAAAACGTGGCGCGCTGGATTGTGAACCAACTGGAAATCACCCCGGAAGATTGCGTGGTGGAGGTAGGGCCCGGCACCGGCGCCCTCACCGAACACATTGCCCCACTCTGCCGCAAGCTCATCTTGGTGGAGTTCGATGCCCGCTTGGCAGAATACCAGCGCACCCGCTGGGCAGATAGCCCCCACGTGCAGGTGAACCACGCCGATGGTGCCACTTGGGACCCCCGCCCGCTTTTTGCGGAGCGCCCTGTCAAGTTCATCGGCAACCTGCCATACTCTGCCGGTGGTGCTATCTTGGCCAATTTCCTCACCTCTCCCTGTGCCTGCGAGCGCGCGGTGGTCATGCTGCAAAAGGAGTTTATCGACCGCATTTTGGCCAAACCGGGGGACGACGCATACGGTCTGCTCTCGCTACGCATCCAAATGGACTGGGTACCCAAGGCGCTCAAAACCGTGCCGCCGGAAGCTTTCTCTCCACGCCCCAAGATTGATTCCACTGTCATGCTGCTCACGCGGCGGGATGAGCGAGAGTTTCCCCCATATGACCACAAGCTCATGGATGAGCTGATGCGGCGCTGCTTTGCCCAGCGCCGCAAGCAAATGCACAAGCAACTTCCCGCCACACCGGAGTGGAAACAAGTGGCCGCAGAGCTCGGCATCTCCCCCACCGCTCGCCCGGAAGAATTGGGGCTGGAGCAATGGATTCGCCTCACCAATGCTTACGATTCCCACCCCCTAGCGACCGTAGCCCAAAAAGATGATGAGCTATTCGATGTAGTGGATGCCCAAGACCAAGTGCTGCGCCAAGCACCCCGCAAGGAGGTGCATGATGAGGGGCTGATGCACCGCGCCGTTCACATCCTCGTCTTCAACAAACACCACGATTGCTTCCTGCAAAAACGCTCTATGCTCAAAGACCGCCACCCCGGCGTGTGGGATTCCTCGTCCGCCGGCCATCTGGATGCCGGAGAATCCTATGAAGAAGCCGCCCGCCGAGAATTGCAGGAGGAGCTCGGCATCCCGGCCGATACCCGCATCCTCCACGTCGGCTCCCTCCCCCCCTCTGCCGACACCGGCTGGGAACACGTCGGCATCTACGCCGCACTCTACGACGGCAAAATCCACTTCCCCGCCGCTGAAATCTCCGGTGTCATGCCCTTCCCCGCCAAGCTCATTGATGCTTGGCTGCAGCGCCGCCCGCAGGACTTCGCATCCTCCTTCGCCCTCTGCTGGGCACAAGTCCGCACCATGCTGGGCGATGCATAAGCCTGCACACACCTCGGCTCATGCATTCAGTGACAACTCCCGATAGCGCTCAAACAAATACGCCACACGCTCCGCATCATCCGCAAAACGATGCCCGTATGCCTTTTCCACCGCTGCATCCAGCTTGCGGTGGGCTGCTACCAGCTCCGGCGGCATCGTCCGCGGGTCATACAAATCCGCCAGCGAGCTATCGGGGTACAGCGCGCGGGCATCCAGCACGCCCTGCGCCAGTTCCGCTATCTTCTCCTGCTGCTCCTCCGTGGCATCCGGCCACGGAAAATTGTTGTAGACAAGCTTATTGGAATAACGATAATCGCTCTTTAACCGACCACACACCGCGCGCGTCCAAGCCATGTGCATGGTGCTGGTGAGAATACCAAAATGATAGAGGGTGGCATCGGGTATGAGTGCATTGGCATTGCTGCAAATGATATCGGCAGGCAAAAAGCCAAGAGGGATGTATAATCTATTCTCCGAAGAATGCAGAGGCACAAGTAAGTAATGTCCATGTTCCGGTTGACGGATTTCTCCGAACAACGCCGGGATTTGAGCCAGCTTACGGGTAGCTTCTCGAGAACTATTTTTGCGAAAAAGCTGTGTATTGTTGATTCTTTCCATCACATTCTCCAAGTGTCGGTAATGTGACGGTGGAACATTCTTCAACCAAAGGCACCAGCGCTTGGCACCTTGAATAAACTCCTTGGCTCCCAAAAACGGCTTAACAAAATCGCGCTCAGTATCGGAAAACTCTTTCATCTGAGATTCTTCCACGAGCAAATGTCCGCCATCGTTTGGCATCGAGCCGAAAACCATTCCGGGGACATCACACAATGGCTTGTTCCTGTTTTCGATAAACATATCGGGGGCATTTACCAAATATCCATTGATGTGCACAACTCGTTGCGCATATCCCTCTGCATTGAAAAGAAATTTATCCTCTCTTTCCTCATCCGCAGAGAAACCAATAATCAAACAATGGACGGCAGCCTGCCCCCTAGCTTCATTGCTCCACTTAAATGTTCGGTAGGCAAATGTGATATGTATGTTCTTCCGTTGTACCAGGTACTTCCACAGGATAGCTACAGACTGCCCTTGGCAAAGGGAGTTTGTTGAAACCAATGCAGCGCGAATCTTGGTGCCAAGCATGTAATCTGCTGCCTTGCCATACCAAGCAGCTACGTAATCTAAGTCTCCGGCGTTTTTTACTTCCTCAAACACTGCGAGCAAATCTTCCTTTTGTTCTTTGCTCATGTTGCGCGCTCCCGCAAAGGGCGGGTTGCCCATGATATAGTTGAGCTTTTCCTTGGGGACGACGGATTTCCAGTCCAATTGGAGGGCATTGGCGCAGACGATAGTGGCGGAGGCGGTGAGGGGGATGCGGGCGTAGGCCTCGCCGAAGGTGTTGCCGACTTCGATATTCATCTGATGGTCCATGAGCCACATGGCGACTTGGGCGATTTGGGCGGGGAATTCCTCCAGCTCGATGCCGTAGAACTGGTTGACGTTGACCACGCACATATCATTCACCGAGAAGAGCCACTGAGTGCCGGAGGCTTCAATTTCCTTCATGACATCCAGCTCCAGGCGGCGGAGCTCGCGGTATGCCACCACAAGGAAGTTGCCGCAGCCACAGGCGGGGTCCAAGAAAGTGAGGGAGGCCAATTTTTGGTGGAACTTGGCGAGTTTGGCGCTTTTTTGGGTGGATTTATCGTGTTGGATGCGCTCGAACTCGGCGCGCAAATCATCCATGAAGAGGGGATTGATGAGCTTGAGGATATTGCGCTCGCTGGTGTAGTGAGCCCCGAGGGCGCGGCGCTGCACGGGGTTCATGACGCATTGGAACATGGAGCCGAAGATGGCGGGGGAGATGCGGCTCCAATCCAGCGCGCAGCAATCCAGAAGGGACTGGCGCATGGCGGTATCAAAAGCGGGCATGGGTAGAAACTCCGCAAAAAGGCCACCATTGACGTAGGGGAATTCTTGGATAGCAGCATCGAGGATGCAGAAGCGTTTCTCCACCGGTGTGTTGAGCGCTTGAAAAAGCTGAGCCAGCAGCGGTGCGAGGTCGCGGCCATCCTCAGCGGTGCTTTGGTGGATGAAGGAGCGGAAGGCATCCTTGCGGAAGATGCCTGTATCATCTGCAAAGAGGCAGAAGAGGAGGCGCACGAGGTAGACCTCCAGCGGATGCCCCTCGTAGCCGATGGCTTTGAGCCTATCGTGCAGTCTGCCAAGCAACTCTGCCGCCTGCACGTTGACCGGGTCTTCCTCTTGGTAAGCGCGGTGGCCGTAGCCGGCGAGGTAATGGAAGAGGTGGATATGCTGCGGCAGCTCAGCGAGGGTGAAGGCGCTAAGCTTGGCATCTTGGGTCAGGTCGTAGAAGTGCCAATGTTCAAAATCGCACACCAGAATGGCCTTGGGGAACTCGTGATGGGGGAGCGAATCCGCATAGCGCTTGGCCTGTTCGTATGCCTTGGAGAGGTCCTTACCCCGGGATTTCATTTCGATGAGGATGTGGCCTTTCCAAAAGAGATCGATATAGCCGTTGCCGCCATCCGCGCACTTGACCTTGTGCTCAAAAATGGCCACACGCTTGCGCTCTACCCCCAGCACATAGAAGAAATCAATGAGGAAGGCTTGGGACTCTGCCTCCTCGCGCTCGGTGTTTTTCCAATCCTGCGCAAACTTGGCGGCGCGCGCGCTTATCTCATTCTGACTCAGGGTGACGGCCATGCCCTGAATGGTAACAAAATTTTCGTTATAAAGCAAGCGCGAGAATCTTGCAGGCAGGCTTTTTACCTCATAATTCCTGCCACGATGCAGCAGCGGCACACCCATAGTGAGGGTGCGCCCAAAGGCGGCGCGCCATGAGCCCCGGAGAGGCAATACCCAGCAGAAAGCGGCGGCGCTGGGAATCGCGGGAGAACTCCGGCAAGTCGGATTCTGCGGGCAAGGAAAGCGGGAGCGACACCGGTGCCGGGATAGACAACTTCTCCCCGAGGCAGCCGGTGCAATGTCCACACGGGATAGGCGAATCGCCCGTAAAATAGTGAGTCAGCGCAGCATTGATGCACCCCGACCCAGCCAGCATATCCAGCAGGGTATGCATGCGCTCTAAATCGGCCTCACGGCGGCGGGCATAGGCCGCAGAAAGCTCAGCAGCCAAAGCGCGAGCATCCCCCCCGACCTGCGGCACGAGGTAGAGGGCTTGCTGGCGGAACGTCATTTTCCATTCACCGGCCTGCTCATATTCCCGCAAGAGCTGCATGGCCACGGCATAGGAACACCCCCAAGCATCTGCCACATCGGCAACTTCTCCCTCCCGGTGAGCATCCAACCAGCGCAGCTGAGCTATTTCTTCTGCTCCTCGGCCATCCAAAATGGTATTTATGGGAAAGAGCGGCTTGGCCTTGTAATACTTGTAGCCACGCCCCTCTACGGATATGTACCCCGATTGTTGAAGACTTGTGAGCAAGCGCAACGGCACATCCTCCGGCACATCGCAGGTGGTTCCCAATTCCCAGAGAGAAACGACAGATGGGGCGGCTGGCAAAAGCCAACGGCTCGCACGGAGTATCCCCTCGGCATCCGGTTCTGCGGCATAGATACGGTTGCGAGCATCCTGCACATCGTTACCATCCAGCAGAACCAAGCTCACGGCAGGCGCGCCATCGCGCCCCGCGCGGCCGGATTCCTGCAAGTAGGACTCGGGGGAAGTGGGCGCATTGAAATGAACCACCGAGCGCACATCCGGTTTATCTACCCCCATGCCAAAAGCAATAGTGGCCACCAACACGCTGCGACGGTTTGCCAGAAAATCATCCTGCAATTGCTCCCGCAGCTCTGCGGGCTGGCCTGCATGGTAGGCTGCGGCATCTACCCCCGCGGATTGCAAAGCCGCAGCCAGTTCCTCGCTTCCCTTGCGCGTGCGCGCATATACGATAGCGGGCACATGGGAAGCATCTTGCAAAAACGCACAAAGAGCGGAAAGGCGGTTCTGCGCCCCCAACACACGCCGGAAGATATTGGGACGATAGGGGGAAATGCTCACCACATCTTCCTCTGCAATACGAAAAGCGGCACACAAATCAGCCCGCACGCGCAAGGTGGCTGTGGCCGTAAATGCCATGATGGCATGGAATGCTCGCCGACTGCACCAACGGGGCAGCTTCAAATAATCCGGGCGGAAACTGTGTCCCCATTCGGATATGCAGTGGGCTTCATCCACCACAAAAACGCCCAGCTTGGCAGAAGCCAGAGCCTGCTGCAAGGCTGTATTCTCCAACGATTCGGGAGCCACATAAAGCAACTGCACACCCCCCTGCTCCAGCGAGGCCAACAAGGCTTCCCGCTCAGCATCTTCCAAGGTGGAATCATAACGATACGCAGCCATGCCAAGCCCCTGCAAATAGGACACCTGCTCTCGCATCAACGCGATAAGTGGTGATACCACCAGAGAGGTACGCCCCGGCAACATGGCTGCCGCCATTTGGTAGCACAGGCTTTTGCCATGCCCCGTCGGCATGATTCCCAAACAATTGCGCCCCGCCAATGCTGAGCGCAGCAGTGCCTGCTGCCCGGGCCGAAACACTGCTCGACCAAACACGCGCAGCATTTGCGATTCCTGTTGCGACATCTCCATGTTGAGAACTTTTGGCTTAAGCATTGCCAATAAGAAGGGGAACGTGCTACACACGCTCCCCTTCGTTGATTCAAGCGGATGGGGTGGGATTCGAACCCACGGAAGGCGCAAACCTTCGGCGGTTTTCAAGACCGCTGCATTCAACCGCTCTGCCACCCATCCTTTCGGGCATACCGCCGATGCAGGTGTATTCTAACGTAGCACACACGCCGTGGCAAGTTTTTTGTGTAAATACTGACGCGATAGGAAGCAATTCCTGAATTTTCGGGGCTTGAAATAGCGCAAAGAATTTGATAGAATAAGGCTCAGAGCGTATGAGCCACGATAGTACACCCGTCTATTTACAAGAAAACCCTAGCGCAATACAGCGCATGTTCGGGGATTACTATCTGGAGTACGCATCCTATGTCATCTTGGAGCGAGCAGTTCCCCATATAGTGGATGGGCTCAAGCCGGTGCAGCGCCGCATACTGCACTCCATGGAGCGGATGGATGACGGACGCTTCAACAAAGTGGCCAACATTGTGGGCGACACCATGAAATACCACCCGCACGGCGATGCCTCCATCGGCAGTGCATTGGTGACGCTGGGGCAAAAGGGATTGCTCATCGAGACACAGGGGAACTGGGGCAACATCCTCACAGGGGATTCCGCTGCCGCCCCCCGATATATTGAAGCCCGCTTATCCGCCTTCGCAAAAGAAGTGGTATACAGCCCCAAAGTGACGGAATGGAAACTCAGCTACGATGGCCGCAACAAGGAGCCGGTGGCCTTGCCCGTCAAGTTCCCCCTCCTGCTGGCACAAGGAGCTCTGGGCATTGCCGTAGGCATGAACTGCCTCATCCTACCACACAATTTTAATGAGATTATAGATGGGGCTATCAGCTACCTGCGTGGCGAGCCATTCACCCTCTTCCCGGATTTCCCCACGGGTGGACTTTTGGACGTGAGTACCTATAATGATGGAACCGGCACCAGCCGCCTGCGCTGCCGAGCTAAGCTTGACACCTCGTCGAAGCGTCTCATCCGCATCACCGAAATCCCCTTTGGCACCACCACAGAGTCCGTCATCCAGAGCATTGAGACGGCTATGGAAAAAGGCAAGCTCAAAGTAGCCCGTATTGAGGATAACACCGCCGCCACGGCAGACATCCTCGTGTACCTTCCCGCCGGGGCGGACGTAGAGAAAACCTGCAATGCACTTTATGCTTTTACAGAATGCCAGGTGAGCATTTCACCCAAAGCCGTGGTTATCATGGATCGCAAACCTGTGTTCATGGGGGTGACGGAGATTCTGAAGCACAACGTGGACCACACCCGCGAAACGCTGCGGCAGGAGCTGGAGGTACACCTAGCAGAGCTGCAGGAATCTTGGATGCAATGCAGCTTGGAAAAAATCTTCATTGAAAACCGCATCTACAAGGTGCTGGAAGAAAGCGAAAGCTGGGAGCAAACCATCACGGAAATTGGCGAGCGCTTGGCACCATTTGTTGTGAATTTTATCCGCGAGGTCACGCGAGATGACATTATCCGACTCACCGAAATTCGCATCAAAAAAATTGCCAAATACGAAATCCACGAGGCGGAAAAGCATATTACCGGCTTGGAAAAAGAAATCGACCAAACTCGCAAGCACTTAGCGCAGCTCACCCGCTATACCATCCGCTGGTTCGAAAACCTGCGCAAGAAATACGGCGATGCTTGGCCTCGCCGCACGGAAATCACTACTTTCGACTCTATCTCCCGCGCAGAAGCCGCCGTGGAAAATGAAACCCTCTACATCGATGAAGAAGGCTTTGCCGGCTACGGTGTCAAGAAAGGTGAACCCATTGAAAAATGCTCCACGCTCAGCGATGTCCTCACAATCGATAATCAAGGTGTACTCATGGTGCGCCGCATCCAAGAGAAATTCTACGTAGGCAAAAAGCTCCAGGACATCCGCGTGCTGCGCCCGGGAGATGACTGGGTATTCAACATGATATACCGTGATGGCAAAGACGGCATCACCTACGCCAAGCGTTTCCATATTGGTGGCTTCACCCGCGATAAAGAATATCAACTGACCCAGGGTACCAAGGGTAGCCGCATCTTCTTCTTCTCCGTACACCGCACGGAAGAGGAAAGCGCTGAGCTCTCCGTCAATGTCTACCTGAAAAATCAATTCAAGCGCCTGCGCCGCCCCATCCCCTTCGACTTTGCTCGACTCCGTGTGAAAGGCCGTGCCGTGCTCGGCAACATTGTCACCAAAAACCCCGTAGAACGCATTGCTCGCATCATGCCGACCACGCCGGTGCCCGATGACGACACCCAAAGCGAAAATAACGCAAACAGCCTGCCGGAAAGCATCCCCCCGCAGCTTCCCCCTCCAGTGGAAACGTCCCCGTCCCCCGTTGATACCCCACCGGAGAACAACCTGACCCAACTCGACCTCAACCTCTGATTTCTCCCCCTCCGCAAGATTCGTTCGCTTTGCGAGTTAGTTTTAGCTAACACAAGAACATGAGAATCAGGGACAGAGAAAGAAGGTATAAAAAGTTTGATTTGGCACTTTAGGCTTGAAATTCGGGGGTAAAAGTAGTTTAATGATGGGGCACCAATGTGGCCTGATTCGGCCTGAAAAACGAGCATATGAACACGACAAAGATTTTACAAGTACCTGACGCAGCGAGCTCAGCGTTGGATTATCTGAAGAATGATGCCGAAGACCACGGCGAACTGGTGACCCTGAACATGGGTCCCTCTCACCCAGCCACACACGGTGTGCTTCGTTTGAAGCTCGTAATTGATGGTGAAGAGGTTGTATCCTGCGATCCGGTCATTGGCTACCTGCACCGTGGCATGGAAAAGATAGCAGAGAACTGCCACTACAACCAGTATGTAGCCTATACAGACCGTTTTGACTACTTGGCACCGATGAGCAACAACATTGCCTATGCCTGCGCAGTAGAAAAGCTGCTGGGCTGGGAGCTACCGGAGCGCGGACAAGCCATCCGCGTGCTGTGCTGCGAGCTTTCCCGCATTTCCTCCTGCTTCTTGGGCACGGGCGTATACGCCATGGACACAGGCGCTATGACGGCTTTCTTGTATGCCTTTGAAGAAAAAGAAAGAGTACACAACCTGTACGAACAGATTTGCGGTGCGCGTTTCACCTCTAGCTACACCCGCATCGGCGGCATGACCCGCGATCTGCCCAAGGGCATTGAGAAGCAGGTATTGGACTTCTGCGACAGCGCCCTGCGCACCGTAGACGAAATGGAAAAGCTGCTGCTGCACAACAAGATTTTCATTGACCGTCTCGTCGGCGTTGGTGTTATACCGCGTGAGATGGCACTGCAATGCGGCATGACCGGCAACAACCTGCGCGCCAGTGGCGTGTGCCGCGACTTGCGCAAGACCAATCCTTACTTGGGCTATGAGAACTACGAGTTTGACGTTCCCGTAGCGTATGAAGGCGACTGCTACGCCCGCTTCCAAGTGCGCATGGAAGAAATCCGCCAGTCTGTACGCATCATCCGCCAAGTCATCAAGACCATGCCCAAGGGTCCCATCTGCGTGCAATTGGACAAGGGGATTCTGCCCAAAAAGCAAGATGCGATGATGGGCATTGAAGAGCTGATTCGCCAATTCATGGTCAGCACAGAGTGCGTGAACGCACCGGCAGGCCAAGTATACTTTGCCGCTGAAAACCCGAAGGGTGAACTGGGCTTCTTCTTAGATTCGAAGGGTGGTGGCATTGCCAACCGCCTGAAGATGCGCAGTCCCTCTTTCTGCACCCTTTCCATTCTGCCGGAGCTGCTTCCGGGGCACCTTGTAAGTGATGCCGGTGCCATCTTAGGCTCCTTCGACTTTGTACAGGGCGAATGCGACCGTTAACATTTAACTGATTACCTTCACTCATCATGTCCGAAAACACCAACGCGATTGATGCCGTCACGGCAGTTCGTCCTTCTCCGGGCGAAAAGTACTTCCCGAAGTTTGAGGTAACCCCCGAACTGACAGAGAAGGCGAAGGAACTGATTGCCCTCTACCCCGAAGGTAAAGAACAGTCGGCCATCCTGCCCATTATCCACCACATTCAGGAAGAATTCGGGTACGTCTGCCCCGAGGCCATGCCCTGGATTGCAGAAATGTGCAAGAGCACACCCGTGCATGTAGCCGGCATTGTGACATTCTACCCCGGGATTCACCGCACCTGCCCCGGCAAGTACCACATCCGCATTTGCCGCACCATTGCCTGCGCCATGGCCGGTAGCGAGGAGCTGCTCCCCTACATTTGCAAGAAAATTAACGTGGATCCCGCCAGCATGACAGATGACGAGCCCATGGCTGTGAGCCCGGATGGGCTGTGGAGCATTGAAGCCGTAGAATGCTTAGCCAACTGCGGTTTTGGCCCCAACGTCATGATTAACGACACGCTCTACTCCCAGGTGACTCGCCGTAAGATTGACGAACTCATCGCCGAATACAAGAAAAAGTAACCTCAGCAGCTGAAATCATGAGCGATATTACCTACAAACCCGGTAAGGAGCCGCATCCCCGCGAAACGCGCCGTATTTTCAGAAATATCGACCGTGAGGGATATGATCCTTCCATCAAATGCTTCATTAAAGACGGTGGCTACAAGACCCTCAAGAAGGTGCTTGCCATGGAGCCGGCCGATGTCATCAATGAAGTAAAAAAGAGTGGCTTGCGTGGCCGCGGTGGCGCAGGTTTCCCCACCGGCGTAAAGTGGACTTTCATCCCCAAGGGCAACACCAAGCCGGTTTACCTCGTCTGCAACTGTGACGAATCTGAACCCGGCACCTTTAAGGATCGTTTCATCGTCCACCAAGACCCGCACCAGCTTATCGAAGGCATGATTATAGCATGCTACGCAGTGCAGGCTCACTACGCAGTCATCTACATGCGCGAGGAGTTCCCCGAGGGTGCAAAAATCATGCAGACAGCTCTCCAAGAGGCGGAAGCAAAGGGCTACTTGGGCACCAACATCCTTAAATCCGGATTCGACCTCAAGATTGTATTGCACCGTGGTGCCGGCGCCTACATCTGCGGTGAAGAAACCGGCCTCATCAACTCCATTGAAGGTGTGCGACCCTACCCGCGCATTAAGCCGCCCTTCTTCCCTGCCGCCATCGGTCTGTATGGCTGCCCCACCATCGTCAACAACGTAGAGTCTCTCTGCCAAGTGCGCCAAGTCATGATGATGGGTGGCGAGGCTTATGCCGCCGAAGGGGCTCAACGCTCCCCCGGCACCCGCATCATTGGTGTTTCCGGCGATGTGAAGCGCCCGGGATACTACGAAATTGTGTCCGGGTCCGTGACGTACGGTGAACTACTGTACGAGATTTGCGGTGGCCCCCGAGTGGGGCGCAAGTTCAAAGCCATCATCCCGGGCGGAGCCTCTGCCAAGGTGATGCGCTGCGATGAAGTACTCAAAGGTCGCAATCCCGATGGTTCTGTACGCAACATGACGATTTTTGACGTACCAATGGACTTGGACAGCATCGCCCAGCATGGCTCCATGAGTGGCTCCGGTGGCGTCATCGTGATGGATGATACCCGCAGCATGCCCAAGATGCTCAACAATCTCAACCGTTTCTTCGCTTGGGAGTCCTGCGGACAATGCTCCCCCTGCCGCGAAGGCAATCCTTGGATGTACAAACTCTCCACCCGCATCTGTAATGGTCAGGGTTCCCCGGAAGATGTTGATTTGCTCAAAGACGTAGCAGATAACATCTGCGGGCGCACCGTCTGCGCCTTTGGCGAGGCATGCTCGTGGCCTACCCAGGCATTCACCACTAAGTTCCGCGATGAATTCCTGGCTCTCACCAAACCCATCAATGCCCTCAAGCCCCACTCTCCCGAGGCGGCTGAGGCTCGTAAATTCCTGACCCGCGAAGACTAACCTTTTGAACGCATGAGCAAAAAACCCGCACTACTGCCGAAGGACGAGGCCGCTGCTGAAGGCAAGGTCAATGTCCAAATCAACGGCAAATGGTACCGTTTCCCCAAGGGCACACGCATTGCCGATGCCTGCAACTCTGTGGGCGTACACGTACCCTGCTTCTGTTACCACCCCAAGCTCTCCGTGGCAGGCTCCTGCCGCATGTGTCTTGTTGAGCAAGGCATGCCGCCGCGCTTGGCTCCCGGTGCAACCCCCACATACAACGAGGATGGCTACCAGACCATCCAGTGGATGCCCCGCGCCATCATCGCCTGCGCCAACACTGTGGCAGAGAACATGGGTATCCGCACCGATGGGAAACTCTGCACCGAGGCTCGCCGCGGCGTGTTGGAGTTCCTCCTGACAAACCACCCGCTTGATTGCCCCATTTGCGACCAAGCCGGCGAATGTAAGTTGCAGGAATATACCTCCGACTACGGTAGCGGCACACACCGCTTCACGGAAGCCAAGACAAAGAAAGGCAAGAACCTCTCCATCGGGCCGCGCGTCAATTTGGACCAAGAGCGCTGCGTTCTCTGCCGCCGCTGCGTCCGTTTCATGAAGGAAATTGTGGGCGAGGAAGTGCTTGGCGTAGTAGGCCGTGGCACGCACAACGCCATCACCTGCTATCCCGGCATGCAACTGGACAGCAACTATTCCATGAACGTGGTGGATCTCTGCCCCGTAGGTGCTCTTACAAGCAAGGATTTCCGTTTCAAGATGCGTGTGTGGTTCCTTAAGAGCACACCCACTATTGATGTGAACTGCGGCACCGGCACCAACATCAACATCTGGACCCGCGAACAGAAGGTGTACCGTATCACCCCGCGCCAGAATGATGAAGTGAACAGCTGCTGGATGCCCGACAGCCACCGCCTCAACTACAAATACATCAACGCGCCGGAGCGTATCCTGACCCCCTTGGTCAAGACAGATGCCAAGGCACCTCAGCGCCCCTCCACTTGGGATGCAACGCTCAACCTCGTTGTGGAACAGCTGCACAAGTGTGCCCCGGTTGAGGTAGCCATCATTGCCTCCGCACGCATGACGAACGAAGAACTCTACATGGCACGCGCTCTGGCCCGCCAGTTGGGTGTCACCAAGTTCGATATCGTACCCCGCAAGGGTGAGAACGACGGCATGCTCATCAGCGAGGATCGCAACCCCAACAGCAATGGTGCTAAGCTCATCCTCAATAAGACAGGTGCAGGGCTCGCCACCATTCGCCGCGGGGTGAAGAATGGCAGCATCCGCTCCCTTATCGTATTGGGTGAAGACGTGACACAGGAAGCCGGTATCCCGGCCGAGGACTTGGCCGAGCTGGATTACCTGCTTGTGATGGCTCACAGCGAAAGCGCCACCACAAAGGCCGCAGACGTTGTGCTGCCCGGTGTGACCTTTGCCGAGAAATACGGCACCATGATTAACGTGGCCGGCCGCATTCAGCGTTTGAACAAGGCTATTGAACCCTTGGGCGAATCCCGCTCCGAGTGGTCCATTATGCGCGAGCTCACTGAGCTGCTTGGCTGCGATTGCCCGCGAGTCATCGCCTGCCCCAGCCCGATGATGATTCTGGAAGAAATGGCTCTGGAGTTTGAACCCATGAAGGGATTGACCTGGGGCAACATTGGCAACGAGGGTAAAGTCATCCTCGACACCGGCGTGACTATCCCCCTCATCGAGCGTGAAAAATCCAAAAAGTAACCCTTAGAAGCCCCATCACAATATGAACACAATTCTTCAATGGTGTGACGCCGTGCTGAGCAATGAGATTTGGTTCTACCTGCTCACGACAGTGCTCAAGCTGGTACTCATTTTTGCCGTGATTCTGGCTTTCGTGGTTCTTTCCGTATGGATTGAGCGCCGCGTAGCAGGCTGGATTCAGGACCGCCCCGGTCCCAACCGCGCAGGCATTCCTCTCTTCTTGCTCAAGAGATTTGGCAGCAAAGAGAAGCAGCCCCTTAAGAATATTCTGCATTTCTTCGGCATCCCCGAGGATTGCTGGATTGCACGTCTCTGCAAATGGCTGCGCTTAGAAGGAGAAATCCCCACCTTCGGTTTGATGCAGCCCTGCTTGGACGGTGGCAAGCTCTTCCTCAAGCAGGAACTGACCCCCAAGTATGTGCGCAAGGTGTACTTCACCATCGCCCCCATGCTGGTATTGGGGCCGCCCATGGTGGCAGCCGCCGTCATTCCCTTTGCCTCCACGGTGAACACCTGCTACGGTGAAATCTCCATGTGTGTGGCCAACTTGGGTATTGGGCCGCTGTGGATTTTTGCCATCTCCGGTCTTTCCGTCTATGGTCTTTCTTTGGCCGGCTGGTCATCCAACTCCAAGTATCCGTTCTTGGGTGGTCTGCGCGCTTCTGCTCAGCTTATCTCCTATGAGGTGGCTATGGGGCTTTCCATCATCCCGCTGCTCATGATGTTCGGCACGCTCAACTTGCAAGACATCGTGCAGTACCAAGCCACCAATGGCTGGACTCTCCTTCCCTTCTGGGGCGAAGGTCTTACCATCCAGCGCTGGGCCATGTATGCCCCCATCGCCATCAGCTTCGTCATCTTCGTGACCTGCGTCTTTGCAGAAGCAAACCGCACGCCTTTCGATATGGCCGAATGTGAAACTGACCTCGTGGGTGGTTATCACACGGAATACTCCTCCATGAAGTTTGCCTCATTCTTCATGGGCGAATACGCCGCCATGGTGATTGGCTCCGCCTTGGTCGTGACACTCTTCTTCGGTGGTTGGTCCATCGGTTTCGGGGCAGATGCCGCACTTTCCGCCTGGTGCGAATGGGTGGCTGTTCTCTGCCAGTTCCTCATGTTCCTCATCAAGCTGGTAGCCTTCATCTTCTTCTTTGTGTGGGTGCGCTGGACCCTGCCGCGCTTCCGCTGGGACCAGGTGATGAAGCTGGGCTGGCTCGTCTTCTTGGAAGTGGCCGTTGCCAACATCTTCCTTGCCGCCGCCATTCTTTATTACATCCAGTAAACCAGACATCTTTTCACCACTATGTCCTACGTTCCGATTAAGCGCCCCAAGTTCTCCATTCTCGACAAAATCTATGTCGTTGAACTTGCCAAGGGCCTCGTCATCACGTTCAAGCACCTTGCCCTCTCCCTGCTGGGCAAGAGTCGCAGCAAAAAAGACTTCAACGGCAAAGGCGTGGGTGCCTGTATGCCCTTCCCCGAGCAACGCTGGGATGCCCACCTCCCCGAATACTACCGTGGTGCTCCCACGCTGGTTCGTGGCGAGGATGGCCGCGAGCGCTGTGTATCCTGCCAGCTCTGTGAGTTCATCTGCCCGGCTCGCGCCATTACAGTGACACCCGGTGCTGTGGCTGAAGGCTCCGGGTTGGATAAACAAGAAAAGGCTCCCGCTGAGTTCGAGATTGATATGCTCCGCTGCATTTACTGTGGCATGTGCCAGGAGGTTTGCCCCGAGCAGGCAATCTTCCTCTCCAAGGAGTACCTCATTACCCTGACTGATCGCAAGGATGCTATCCGCAACAAAGCCCAGCTGTACAAACTCGGTGGTACGCGCAAGGGTCTTGTCAACAAGTGGAACCAATACAAATAATCTCATACGACCATGGAATCCGCCATTTCCTCAATTCTCTTCTACGTATTTGCGGTAGCAGCTGTGCTGTGCGCTTTCGGCGTGGTAGCATTCCGCAACCCGGTTTCCTCTGCCATGAACATGGCTCTGTGTTTCGGGTTCACCGCAGCCGTATACTTCGGCATGGGGGCACAATTCCTCGGCATTGTGCAGCTCATCGTCTACGCCGGTGCCATTCTCGTGCTCTTCCTCTTCATCATCATGATGCTCGATGTCAAGGCTGAAGAACATGCACGCAGAAGCTTCCCCTTGGCATGCATTGCTGTCATCATCGCCGGTATTTTTGCCGGTTTTGTCACAAAGGTAGCCATCAGCCTTCCCGGTGCAACAAGTGGTGAGTGCCCGGCTTTGGTGCTCTGCGAAAGCATCGGTGATTTGGCACCCGGTGCCGTTGAGCAAGACACAGCCGCAAAGAATCACACCCCATACGGTGCAGCTATGCCCGAGCTCAGCCCCGCAGCCGCAGCCATTGAGCTGGGCGCAGATGAGGCCACGGCAGCCAAAGCAACAGCCTTCCCCGACACGAAGCTTTTGGGCAAGAGCCTGTTCACCAAATACAACATTCCGTTCGTTATCCTGAGCTTTGCCCTGCTGGCCGGCACCGTGGGTGCAGTTGCACTGGGACGCAAGCTTCGCAAAAATTAACCTCATTTCCTACACACGTATATGACTCCTCTCGCTCATTACCTGATTTTCTCAGGCATCCTGTTCTCCATTGGGTTAGCAGGTGTGATTATCCGCAAGAACATCATCGTGGTCTTCATGTGTCTGGAGATGATGCTCAGCGCAGCCAACATTTCTCTGGTAGCGTTTTCCCGCGCTCAGGGAGTGAATGGCATCCCCGTGTACGACGCACAGGTGCTTGCACTCTTTATCGTCGCTATCGCCGCAGCTGAAGTTGCCATCGGCCTTGCTCTCATCGTGGCCATGTTCCGCGCCCGCAAGTCGGTGGAAAGCTCCACTCTCAACACCCTTAAAGACTAACTTTCGCCCCGACCATGATTCACAATCTTCCCTGGTTATTCCTCCTGCTTCCCTTGATTGTGGCAGCAATTGACTGGCTGTGGTTCAGCAAATGCCCACGCACGGCTGCCACTCTCTCCACCCTCTCGGCCATTGCCACCTTTGCGCTCTGCGTAGCCTATCTCAACGGCTGGCAAACCGGCACGCCGGATGTATACACTTGGCTTCCCGTTGCAAAGGAGGGCATGACCTCCCTGAGCATGGGGCTGGTGACAGATGCGCTGGCCATGCGCATGATGCTGGTTGTAACCGGCATCGGCAGCTTGGTACACATCTTCTCCATAGGCTACATGAAGGGTGATACCAGCAACCTGAGCCGCTATTTTGCCGGCCTGAGTATCTTCATGTTCAGCATGAGCACCATCGTTCTGGCAGACAACTTGGCCATGACCTTCATCGGCTGGGAAATGGTGGGTTTCTCCTCCTACCTGCTCATTGGCCACTGGTTCAACAAGGACAGCGCCGCAGATGCTGCTAAGAAAGCATTTATCACCAACCGTGTAGGTGACTTCGGCTTCCTTATCGGCATTCTTCTTACCCTCGCCGTGTTCGGCACCATCACCTTTGCTGAGATGGGTGGCAAAGCTGCCGGCATCGCCCCGGCTCTGCTCACCGCCACCGTCATCTGTCTCTTCTGCGGTGCAGTCGGCAAGTCTGCCCAATTCCCGCTGCATGTGTGGTTGCCGGATGCCATGGAAGGCCCCACGCCTGTATCTGCTCTCATCCACGCCGCCACCATGGTGGCAGCCGGCGTATACATGCTGGTGCGCCTGCAAGTGAGCATGGGTACAGAAGCCTTCACCGAGACAGCCTGCATCACCATCGCCTCGGTGGGTGCTATCACAGCCGTGCTGGCCGCCCTCATGGCGCTGCAGCAGGACGACATCAAGCGAGTCCTGGCATACTCCACCCTTTCCCAGTTAGGCTACATGGTCATGGCCGTGGGTCTTCTGGCAGGTGAAGCCGCCATGTTCCACCTTTACACGCACGCATGGTTCAAGGCTCTGCTCTTCTTGGGTGCCGGTGCCATCATCGTATGCTGCCACCACGAGCAAGACATCTGGAAAATGGGTGGCTTGGCCAAGCGCATGCCGCTGACGGTGCTTTGCTTCCTCATGGGCACTTTTGCACTCATCGCCATTCCGGGCTTCTCCGGGTTCTTCTCCAAAGAAGCCATCCTGCATGCCGCCTTGGAAACCAGCCCGGTCTTCTTCTGGATTGGTGCAGGCGTAGCTGCCCTCACGACTTTCTACATGACTCGCCTGTGCTTGGTGGCATTCTGCGGACAAGCCCGCGATCATGGTGCAGCCGAAGCTAAAGAAGCAGGCCCCACCATGCTGCTTCCGCTGCTGGCACTGGCCGTCATGGCCATCATCTCCGGTTACGGCTTCATTGCCGACTTCTTGGTACCCTATGCAGGTTTTGAAGCTCACGGTTTTGAATTGGGGCTGCCCTTCTACGTCAGCATGGGTTCCCTTGTCCTTGGTCTGATTGCAGCATTCATCGTATATGGTTGTGGAAAGCGCAAAACAGACCCGCTGGCAGGCAACGCCCTCTCCACGGCTCTGCGCAAGCGTCTCTACATTGATTCCATCTATGACAAGGGGCTCATTGGCGGCATTCAGGAATATGGTGCCCAAATTATTGAGTTTGCAGATGCTGCGCTCATCCGCGGCATGATTGTACAAGGTTTTGCCTGGCTCACCGCCAAAATTGGCATGCTGCTCAGCTGGATTCAGAATGGCTCGCTGCGTGGCTACGCCCTTGTGGCAGGCATAGGCATCATCATCTTCATGTTCATCCTTGCCTTCACCATTCCCACCATCTAACCCTCTTTCACAACCATGCTTATTTGGCTCATACTTATTCCCGTGATTGCAGCAGCCCTCATCGGCCTGCTGCGCACCCCCGGTCGCGCCACAGCACTTATCAGCGCCACGCTTACCCTCATTCTGGGTGTTTGGGCGGTTCTTTCCGCCACCTACTGCCCGGAATGCTGCAACAGCGGCTGCTGGTCTGCATTCGGTGGTTCCACCCTGCAATTCCGTTTGGATTTGCCACTCTCCCGCATCATGGTTCTGCTCTCAGTCTTGGTGACCTTTGCAGCCATTCTCGGCATGAAGGCCCCCAATAAAGACGCAGAGCGCAGCTGGAGCATTTCCGCTCTTCTGCTTTCCACCGGTGCTATTGGTGCGTTCATGTCCGACAACATCATCTCCTTCTACGCTTTCCACGAACTGGCGCTGATTCCCACCTTCGTCATGATTGGCTTCTACGGTCGTGGCGATCGCCGCACCATCGGCTGGACGGCAACAGTCTATTTAGGGTTAGCCTCCATGGTATTGCTGGCAGGCCTTCTGTTGCTCTGCGCCGAGACAAGCGCATGGAGTTTCACCGAAATGGCAGCCAATGTGAAGGCCGGTATTGTACCCACCTCCACCTGCTTCATCGCGGCTCTGCTGCTGGTGGGCTTTGGCACGCTGGTGTCTCTGTTCCCCTTCCATTCATGGGCAGCACCGGCATATGCCAGCGCCCCCACGCCCATCGCCATGCTGCATGCCGGTGTACTTAAGAAGTTTGGTCTGTATGGTCTGTTCACCCTGGCCTACGTCTTCGGTCCGGCTTGCACCGACCTGTTCGGGTGCTGGAACAACGTACTGCTTGTTCTGCTTCTGGGCAATATCCTCTGGGTCGGTTATGTCACCGTCTCCCAGACGCGCTTGGACAACATGTTGGGTAACTCCTCCGTGATGCACATGGGGTACATCTTCCTCGCGTTTGCCGCCTATGTAGCCTCCGGTGCCGGCAATGAGCTGGCTTTCAAGGGAGCTTCCCTGCTTATGTTGGCTCACGGTCTGACCATCGCCATGCTCTTCTTGCTCTGCGGACAGATTGAAAGCCAGACACGCTCGTTGGAATTGGACTCCATGGGTGGCTTGGCCAACAAGCTTCCGGCATTGGGCTTCCTCTTTGGTCTGGCTGGCATGGCCTCCATCGGTCTTCCTCTTCTGGCCAACTTCCCGGGTGAGTTCACCATCTTTATCTCCTGCTTTGAGGGCTGGACCCCCGGAGCACCGCAGGTAGATGGTTGCATCCTTGGCACCATTGCCGGTTGGTTCGGTAACTTGGGGCCGGTGCAGCTCACACTCATCTTTGCCCTGTGGGGCTTGGTCATCAGTGCCATCTACATGCTGCGCGCATTCCGTCGCATATTCGAGGGCAACACCGTACTTGCCACTGAGCGAGCTACGCGCCTTAGCTGCGCAGATATTGCAGCAGCCACATTCTTGGCAGTCTTCATCGTCCTCTTCGGTATTATTCCTCCCGTCCTCTGATTTACGGTCAACCATACATTAACTGAACATTATGGATACAACAATCACATCCTACACCTGGTGCCAGTTTGCGCCCGAGTTCGCACTCGTGGCGGTGGCCGTCATCATCCTTCTGGCAGATTCATTCCTGCCCCGTATTCCCAAGCGCATCTATGCGCTGGTGGGCGCTGCCGGGGCCTTTGCCATCACCTGCCTCATGGCCCGCGGGGAATACGCCAATTGGTTTGGCTTCTTGGCCTGTGCAGCCACCACCCTCACCCTTTTGCTCGCCTATGATTACCGCAAGGTTACCAGCGAAGCCATTGCAGGCGCAGGGAATGAAGACGGCACGGCTGAGTTCTATGCCCTGCCCCTCATCGCTTGTGCAGGTATCTGCTGCCTTGGCCAAGCCAAGGATTTGATTATGCTTTTTGTGAGCTTGGAAGTCATCACCCTCAGCTCCTATGTGCTGGCCGGGTACTTCCGCCGCAACCAAGGCTCCATTGAAGCCGGCGTAAAATACCTCATCCTTGGTGCCATGAGCACGGGGCTCTTGGTATTTGGCGCAGCATGGTACTTCGGTACCACCGGTTCGTTTGATTTGGATCCGCTCATGGCCCACACGGCACTGTCTCACAAATATCTGAGCACAGGCTTCCTTATGGCCACAGCGCTGCTGCTGGCCGGGGCTCTGTTCAAGGTTGGCGCCGCCCCCATGCACATGTGGATTCCTGATGTGTACCAAGGCGCACCCACCCCCACCTCCAACTTCTTGGCAATTGCCTCCAAGGCTGCCGGCTTTGCCGCGCTTTGCCTGATGGTGCGACCGTTCCGCCCCTTTGCAGAGGCCTATCCCGGCACGGTGAGCATCTTGGTTCACAGCCTTGCCATCGTGGCAGCCGCTACCTTGCTTATCGGCAACTTGGGCGCCATCGGCCAGCACAATGCCAAGCGTCTTCTGGGGTACTCCTCCATTGGTCAGGCCGGTTTCATCCTCATTTTCTTCGTGAATCTGGCAGGTGACATTGAACCCTATGTGTTCAATTACTTGCTGGCCTATGCACTGGCCACAGCCGCCGCATTCTTTGCCATTGCCATGGTGCGTACGCAGCGTGGCAGCGAGGAAATCTCCGCTTTCCGAGGGCTGGGCAAGACCAATCCTCGCACGGCTTTCCTCATCACGGTTAGCTTTGCCTCCTTGGCAGGCGTGCCACTTACCATGGGCTTCTTGGCCAAGTACTATTCTTTCTGCGCCCTGATTCAGGCCATGGGCAACTGGAATGGTTTGCTGTGGTTGCTTCCCATCATGATAGTGTGCGCTGCTGCCGGTTTCTACTACTACTTCAAGGTGCTGCGCGCCATGTACTGGGAGAAGCCGATGGAGGGCGACAAGCCCCTGCGTGTACCCGCAGTCACGGCTGCCGTTCTCACAGCCTGCGCCGTTGTCATCATCCTCATGGGTACCTACCCCCTGCTCTTCAGCTGATGCCGGGTTAACCCAACCAACATTTCCTTCCCCCCCTGCAGCAAATCGCTGCAGGGGCTTTTCTTCCCCACATGATCCCCAATTCCCCCAAAGCTTGGTTTCTCGGCATCCGTCCCAATAGTTTTTGTGGCGCGGCGCTGCCTGTCGTTGTAGCCTCGGCCTTAGCTTGGGCAGATGCCTGTTTCCACTGGGTTGTGGCACTGCTCTGCCTGCTCTTTGCTCTTTTTGCCCAAACCGTCACCAACCTTATCAACGAATACTGCGACTTCCATAACGGCATGGACAAACCGGAAAATCTGAGTCCGGACCGCATGTACGCGCGCGGGTTCATCACCCCCCGAGCCATGAAAATCGGCATTGTTGTGTCCGCTCTTTGCGCCTGCGGCATAGGGATGGGGCTACTGTTCTACGGGGGATGGCCAATGATTCTCATTGGCGGGGTTTGTCTGCTGGCAGCATACCTTTATACTGCCGGCCCTTTCCCCTTGGCCTACCACGGGCTGGGCGATATAGCTGTCGTTCTCTTTTTTGGCTTGGTACCTACCTGCACTACCTACTATATACAAAGTAGAGCGTGTCCGCCTGATATCGTCTGCGCTGCGGTTGCTTGTGGCCTTATTGTAGACACAATGCTTATGCTCAACAACTTCCGAGACCGCAATGAGGACCGGGCCAACGGCAAGCGCAGCATCGTTGTTCTCTTGGGGGCAGCCGTGGGCAAGTGGGGCTATCTCTTCCTAGGCATAACAGCAGTTTCTCTCTGCGCCATGATGCTGCTGTGGGGCCGCACATGGAGTGGCCTGTTGCCACTACTTTATCTCATACCCTTCCTGCATACGTGGCGGCGCATCGTGCGCATCGACAAAGGCCCCGAGCTGGATTTATGTTTTGCGTCCACTGCGCGCAACATTGTGCTCTTTGGCATCCTGCTTACCACGGGTATCCTATTGGATGCTTAAGGCCACATCTCTTTTACACGCTAGGCGGGGAAGAAGGCTGAAAGCATCAGTACATCATCATGCATCTTTCTCTCCTTGCGTGCGGAGCCCCCACACGCAGGTGGGCCTGCGAATCGCAATGCAGCGGCGTTGTTCCTCCCCGGGCATGTACAAAGCATATTCCTGCGGAGCTGCGCAAAAAACATCTCGTATGCGGCGTTTTAAATTACACCAGCGGTATGCAAAAGAATGCGTTTTGAATACCAGAGGGGGCATTTCTGCATTCAGCTCAGCCCATTCTCTGCGGGAGGTATCCGTCCAAGCCAAGTTGTTTCCTGTCACCGTGAATGTACTCGTCAACAACTCCGGTTGCACGAGAAAACGAGGTGCAGCATTCACCAAATCACGGTAAAACACCACATCTGCTATCGCCTTCCATTTTGCATCAAAGCGTATGCCGTGGTGGCGGAATACATCTGCCCGGTGAAAACAGGAGCAGGTGATGATTTCGCACACGGTCTGACTACTCCACCGGTGTGGCATAATGGGACGGCGATGGCAGATATAGCGGCTCTCTGCGTCCACAATAATGTATGTGCCCAGCACAACCTCAGCCTGTGGGTTCTTCTGCATAGCACGAGCTACCCCGCTCAAAGCTCCGGGTAGGTATTGCTCATCGCTATTGAGGTGGGCGGTCACATCTGCATCTACAGGCAACTTGGCCCACGCGCGATTGATGGCATCATACATCCCGGCATCGCGCCCGCTTTCATAGCTGAATGTGTAACCGGGTACATTTGCATGAGCCACCTGCCACTGCTGCAACCATGCCGCTGTGCCATCCCCGGCATCTCCATCCTGCACATGGTGGTGCACCTCTATTCCCTGCCCTACTTGGTCTGCTACCGAGCGTACACAACGCATCAGCCAACCCAAAGCCTTATACGTGGGGGTGACGATGTAGAATTTCATACCTTTTTTTCTCTATCTTATCCTCGCTCTGCCAGCAGAGCCTGTACAGCATCTCGCATAGCATCCAAGCCCTTGCGCAACATCTCCGGTGAGGTTGCAAAATTGAGTCGCACACACTGGGGCGAGCCAAAGTTGGCACCATTATCCAGATACACATCTGCTTTTTCCAAGAAAAATTCATGCGGGGATTCCACCCCCAGTGCAGAGCAATCTATCCACGCCAAATAGGTAGCCTCTTGGTGGCGCGTCTTGAGCATAGGCATGTGCTCTGCAATGTAATCATACACCGTTTGGCGATTGGCACGCAGAGAGCGAATAAGCTGCGCATGCCACTCCCAGCCCTCTCTATATGCTGCCAATGAGGCGGCATAGGCAAAGACATTGAGCGTGGGTAGGCTATGTCCTTGAGTCTTGATAATGGCCGCGCGCAAATCAGCATTCGGCACAGCCATATAAGTGAAACATATACCTGCAATGTTAAACGTCTTGCTGGGGGCACTCAGCATCACCACGCGCTGCAGCAGAGGCTCCGGAAGCGTGAGTGCACACTGGTGCTGCACTCCTTCATCCAACACCAAATCACAGTGTATCTCATCCGAGCAGAGTATCAAATCATGCCGTTCGCAAAAATCAGCCACCTTTTCCAGCTCTTCGCGCCGCCAGGCACGCCCCAAAGGATTGTGCGGATTGCACAGCAGAAACAAACGTGTATTGGGGCCTACTGCCGCTTCCATTGCCTCCCAATCAAACTGCCACACTCCTTCCCTATTCACATAGGGTACTGTCACCAAACGGCAGCGTGCATCCTCATGACAATGCAACATGGGAGGATAAGCCGGTGAACAAACCAACACCTCATGCTCCGCTTCCCGGCACACCGTGCGTGCTACCAAGGTGAATGCCGGCACGCATCCGGGCAAGGCATGCAGCCACTCCGGCTTCACTGCGCTTACCCCATGCCTATCCCTCAAATACACGCATATTGCCTCTCGCAAATCATCTGTCATGTACGCATAGCCATAAAACCGATGATTCAATCGCCGCTGCAATGCATCAACCACACAAGGCGGAGATTCAATATCCATATCCGCAATCCCAAAAGGTAGAGGACCTTGCAAATCCCACTTGATGTTTCCTGTTTCGCGGCGGCTATCAGTTGAAGCAAAACGTATCATATCTCATCAGAGGAAGCTGATTCCCTGCTCCTCCTCCGCCATTTTACCATGCCCACCTCAGAGAGCAAGCTCCGATTACCCTTTTGCTGTATTTTCATCATAGCTGTCCAAAAAGCGTTCTAAAGAAAGAGGGGGGCATGAGGGGAAAAATATCAACGATATAAAAGAAAACAAAAATGGAGATTGAGTTCTGGGGTGCCAGCTATTAAACTGGCGGTGCTAAAAAAAATGAACCAATCTCCAAGCAGTAACCTACCATTGTGTGCGCAGCTTGTCAATGATTTGATAAGCCATGCTGCATTTTCTTCCATCGTCAAGACATATAACTCCGACAGGAACTCCAAAAAGTTCAATTCCTGGACTCACCTTGTCTGGATGACCCTCAGTCACATTGCCGGATGCAGAGGTATTCGGGATATCGCTGGGCTCATGAGCAGCTTACAAGGAAGTATCAACCACCTCGGTGGTGTACAGGCGCCGTCCA
>JAFQGD010000033.1 GCA_017398355.1 Akkermansia sp.
CCACGCCGCGCATTGTGCCGCCTGCCATACGGCAGGCTCCGGTTCGTTTTTGATGGCCTACGAGGGGCGCCGCCGCTGCGCGGCTTTGCCCCTCGCTATTGTTCTGCCGCCCGCAAGAATGCGGACTCAAAGCTAGCCCGCGGCTCCCGCCGCGGGGAATTTCAATAAATAATAAATCTGAAATTTGAAGTTTGAAATCACACAACCCTGTCAGCATTCCCATGCGTTTGTCCCGTATATGGGGTTTATTGGGCTTGCAGAAAGGGTGCAGGGGTGGTATAGTGGCGGGCATGGATTTGTCTGCTTTCCGAGAAGAATACCTCAAGGATACCCTCCACCGCAAAGATTTGGCAGATACGCCGTTTGTGCAGTTTGATAGGTGGTTTCGCCAGGCATTGGAATCCGGTATACCGGAACCGAATGCTATCAGTGTGGCTACTTGCACGCCGGAAGGCAGACCTTCACTCCGCACGGTGCTGCTCAAGTACTACGATGACAGGGGATACGTCTTTTTTACCAACTACAAGAGCCGGAAAGCGCAGGAGATTGAAGCCAACCCGGAAGTATGCATGATGCTGCCGTGGGTTACGTTGGAGCGGCAAATTATTGTCTATGGGCGTGCAGAGAAAATCTCGCGCGCTGAAACATTGAAGTATTTCCTTTCACGCCCGCGAGAATCGCAACTGGGTGCATGGGTATCTCACCAAAGTCAAGTGATTTCGACGCGCAAGCTGTTGATGATGAAGTTGCAGGAGTTGCGCCATAAGTTCGCAGAGGGACAAGTGCCGCTGCCGGATTTTTGGGGCGGCTTCCGTATTGTGCCGCACCATGTCGAGTTCTGGCAGGGCGGGCCGGGGCGTGTGCATGACCGTTTCCTCTATACCTTGCAAGAGGATGGAAACTGGAGTATTGAAAGACTCCAACCCTAACGCGTTTGCTTTTTTCAGGGAGTATGAACGTGGCGGTTATTTAACCAACCTTAAACAAAAAGACCCTCCGCCAAGATAGGCAGAAGAGCCACAAAATGCGCTACTTTGCGCGGAGCTGCTTCAGGATTGAAGCAGCGAATCTAGGACTGACAGCTTAGTGCTGAACAGTCACGGGAGCCTCCGGGGTGGGGGGCAGAGTGTTTGCTGTAGCTGTCAGAGCACCGAGGGTCAGGGTAATTGCGATTGCTTTGATCATTGTTTTGCTTTCCTTTCTTTTTGCTGATTGCGCGGCCACATTCTACGCTTTCTTTTTGATTCGTCAAGCGAATTTTCGAGAATTTTTCATTTTTTTTGAAAGTGTTTGCCATTCAGTAGAAAAAAGGCTTGATAAGCGGGGGCTAAATCAGTAAAATAGCGCATCAATTTTTCATTCGGTGGTGTAGTGGTGCCCTGATAGCCGCCGAAATAAGGGCCTTAGTGAAAAATTGGCAACATCAACCCAAAACAAAACAAATGAGTAATTCCGAATTGGAGGCTTTGATTGATTCCAAGCTTCCTTCTTTCCGCAAGGGCGATATCGTCAACGGTACCATCCTTGAAATCCGTCCGCAGGTTGTCCTCGTAGACATTGGCTACAAGTCTGAGGGTGTCATCCCCGTTTCTGAGTTTGAAGACGAGGAAATTGAAGTGGGCGATCAGATTGAGGTTCTTCTTGAGAGCCTTGAAAACGACGAGGGTCTCGTCGTCCTTTCCAAAGAAAAAGCTGCTCACAAGCAGAACTGGGACAAGATTGTGGCTGTCTACAAGGACGGTGGTCTTGTCAAGGGTAAGGTTAAGAGCGTGGTCAAGGGTGGCCTTATGGTCAACGTTGGCGTGGAAGCTTTCCTTCCCGGTTCTCAGGTGGACATCATCCCGCCCAAGGATTTGAACGAATTTGTGGGCAATGTGTACGAGTTCAAGATTGTCAAGGTGAACGACGACCGCAAGAACATCGTTCTTTCCCGCCGCGAGGTCATCGAGGCCGAGCGCAGCGAGCAGCGTCAGCGTTTCTTGGAGACTGTGAACGTGGGCGACCGCGTGCAGGGTACTGTCAAGAATATCACCGATTTCGGTGCATTCGTGGATCTCTCCGGTATGGATGGTTTGCTGCACATCACCGACATGAGCTGGGGGCGTGTGAACCACCCCTCCGAGCTGCTGCACATCGGCCAGGAGCTGGAGGTTCTCATCCTCGAGGTGGACCGCGACAAGGAGCGCGTTTCCTTGGGGCTCAAGCAGCTTTCCGACAATCCCTGGGCCGACATCGAGCTCAAGTACCCGATTTCCTCCCGTGTCAAGGGCCGCGTGACCAAGCTTCTGGCATACGGCGCATTCGTGGAGCTGGAGAAGGGTGTGGAAGGTTTGGTACACGTATCCGAGCTTTCTTGGACCAAGCGCATCACTCGCCCGAGCGACGTGTTGTCTCTGGATCAGGAAATCGAGGCTGTTGTGCTCAACATCTCTGTGGAAGAGCAGAAGATTTCCCTCGGCGTGCGTCAGCTCGACGAGAATCCCTGGGAAGCCATCGAGGCCCGTTTCCCCGTGGGTACCATCATTTCCGGCGCTGTGCGTAACCTTACCCCCTACGGTGCCTTCGTGGCTCTGGAGGAAGGTATCGACGGCATGATTCACGTGTCCGATATGAGCTGGACCCGCAAGATCAACCACCCCTCCGAAGTCCTCAAGAAGGGCGACGTGGTGGAGGCTCGCGTGCTGAATATCGACAAGGAAAATCAGCGTGTTTCCCTTGGTATCAAGCAGCTTGAGTCCGACCCCTGGGAATCCATCGACTCCCGCTTCAAGGTGGGCGACCTCGTCAGCGGTCAGGTGGCCAAGATTGCATCCTTCGGTGCATTCGTCAACTTGGACGGCGATATCGATGGCCTCATCCACATCTCCCAGCTCTCCGAAGAGCACGTGGAGCGCGTCAAGGACGTCATCAAGGTGGGCGACGAAATCAAGGCTCGCGTCATCAAGGTGGACAAGGTGGAGCGCCGCATTGGTCTTTCCATCAAGGCCGTCAACTACGATCCCGAGCAGCTGCGCCGCGAAACGGCTGCGTTCGAGACCGTACGCGCCGGCGATATGGTGGGTCTGGAGCAGGCCTTCAACTTGGCTGCCCTGCAGTCCGAGGAGTGGAGCCCCTCCGAAGAGAAGTAAAACATACACTTCCTCCCTATTTATTCTTTCCCCGCTGTGGCAAGTGCTGCAGCGGGGAAAGCTTCTTTCGGGGGGGGCGATAGAGAAGGGCGTGAAGGCGGATGACTCGTTTTCCGTACACCCAAACGCAGCGGGATGCGGCCATTTGAGCTTTTTGCATTGACTGAAAGCAGGGATTGGGGTATGGTTTAGCTCGTTATGGCAGGTCTTATTATAGCTCCCAAGGCACGTATTTTTCATGGTCATGATTGGGTGTACGGCACGGAAGTGCGTACCGTGTTCGGCAATCCGTCCCCCGGGGATGTGGTGCTGCTGAAAGACCAGCGCGACCACTACTTGGGCTCGGCCATGTATAATCCGCATTCCCAGATTGTGGCGCGTCGCTTCTCCCGACGCAAGCAGGATTTGGATCGCGATTTCTTTGCGCGCCGAATTTCACAGGCTGTGATGTTGCGTGAGCGATGGCTGCCGGGAGAGAACTTGGTACGCTTGGTATGGAGCGAGAGCGATGGATTGCCCGGGTTGATTGTGGACCGCTATGCCGAGGTGCTTGTGGTGCAGACGCTGACTTTGGCCATGTACCAGCGATTGGGCTTGATACGCGATATTCTTGGAGATTTGCTGCAGCCTGCATGCATCATCGTGCGCAATGATTCCCCCATGCTACAGGCAGAGGGGATAGAGGCGGAGACTTATGTAGCATACGGCGAGATGCCGGCTCCCTTTGAAGCCACGGGCCGCGGAATCAAATTCATGGTGGATTTGGCAACCGGGCAGAAGACCGGTTTGTACTTGGACCAGCTGCAGAACTACCGGGATGTAGCCCGCTTGGCTCGTGGTCGCCGTGTGTTGGATTGCTTCTGCAACCAAGGAGGATTTGCGTTGGCCTGTGCTAAGGCCGGGGCGGCCAGCGTGACGGCAGTTGATATTTCCGAAGATGCCATTGCTTCTGTGCGTCGCAATGCCGAACTGAACGGAGTAACGGTGGAAGCTATTGCTGAAAACGCATTTGATTTCCTGAAGCGAGAGAGTGATGCTGTGCGCCAGGGGGGCGATCCGAAATGGGATCTTATTATCTTGGATCCGCCAAGTTTCACCCGCAACAAGAAGAGTCTCAGCGGTGCAATGCGTGGGTACAAGGAAATTCACCTGCGTGCCATGCAAATGTTGCCGGTAGGGGGCATGCTTTCTACCTTCTGTTGCTCGCACCATGTAAGTGCCTCCTTGTTCCGCGAGACGATAGCCTCGGCTGCCGTGGATGGTCACAGCACCTTGCGCATGGTAGCAACTCATGGCCAAAGTGTAGACCACCCGGTTCTGCTCAACATTCCTGAAACAGAATATCTGAAAGGGTTTACCTTTGAAATGGTACCCGGACGCTAAACAAACACCGCCATGAATAAACGGAAAATTCAGACAGCCGCTTTGTTGTTCTCTCTCTCTACGGCTTTTGCTCAGGAGGTGGCGGAGCCCGCCCCCGTGGTGTCGGAGTGGGTGCCCGGCCCGCAATATGCCAGAATGGTGGCGGAGCAGAAAGAAAATACTGAACCAACGGAAGTTCAATTGCCGGCGCCTGTGGTGCCGGAGTACGCTCTACCCGAGGCTGAGCCCCTGCAGACAGAAGAGCAACTTTACCCGGAGGTAAGCCCCACCTACGCCAACTTGGGACGCCGTACACCGGATGGGGACTGGGTGACAGCCCAATTTTCCCAGCCTTTGGTGCCTAGGGAGCAGACTCGTGTGTCTGTGTTGGGATATCATAACTTTAGCAACAGTAAGCGCCCGACGGAAATGCTGCTGCGCACGGCCGAGTTTTGCCAGCAGATGCAGTACATCCGCGATGCCGGTCTGAGTGTGATTACCATGCAGGACTTCCTGGAATGGCGAAATGGAACACGCCGTTTGCCGGAGCGTTGCGTCCTCATCACCATAGATGACGGGTGGAAAAGCGTGTATACCGATGCGTTCCCCGTGTTGCGCGCGTATGGTTACCCCTTCACGCTGTTTTTGTACACCCGTTATATCAATGTGAGTGGCGCATCCATGACGCATGAGATGATTCGCGAGATGATACAGCAGGGCGCTACGATAGGAAGCCACTCCAGCAATCACCTCTACCCCAAAGATTGGAAAAAAAAGGAGGGTAACCCGGAAGCATACCGAGCCCAAGTGGTGCGGGAAATCACCCAATCCGGCGAAAAACTCCGTAAATTGTTCGGGAATTGCTCGACTTATTGTTACCCGGGAGGATATCATACTCCGCCCATGCAGGAAGAGCTGAAAAATGCCGGCTACAGTGCGGCTTTCACCGTGTTGGAATCCAAGGTTGAATGCGAAGAACCCATCTACGAAGTGCATCGATATATGGTGTTTGGAGTTAATAAGGAGATTTTCCGGCGAGGTGTCAACTTTGATGGCGTGCCGGGGGTGGTGCCTTCACGTGAGGGTATTGCCGCGGCGGCGGAAGCGGCCAAAGCTTTCTTCCCCAAAGCTTTTGAGGGGATTGTAGAGTTCCCTCCCAAGAAGGAAAAGAAGGAGAAGCCAGCACCTGAACAGAAGAAACCCTCAGAACCTCCGCCAGCTGCTACAACGGAGAAGACGCCCTTGCAGAATCCAGCCCCCGAAAACCCGCCGGACGGTGTTCAAAATAACGCTGTATAATTGACCCGCGTACACCCAGATTCCGCTTGACATGGTGGGGGTACATGCTAATATGTCTACCGTTATGTCCCCGGATGTCCTTCTGAAATTATTGGAAGCGGATGCCCGCCTGAGCGACCAGCAGATTGCAGACCGCCTTGGCGTGTGCGTTTCGGAAGTCGCAGCTCAGCGCGCAGCCCTCGAAAAAGAAGGGCGAATCATTGGTTATCAAACAATCGTCAACGAAGATGATAAGGGTGTGTCGGCCTTTATAGAGGTACGCTGCTCTCCGGAACGCGGTGGTGGTTTTGACCGCCTCGCAACGCGTATTTCTCGGTTTGAGGAGGTCAAGAGCTGCTTTCTGATTTCCGGTGGATTTGATTTGCTTGTGTTGGTAGAGGCTCAAGACCTGATGTCTGTGGCTCGTTTTGTGAGTGAAAAGCTTTCCAGTATGGACGGCGTGCTTTCCACGGCTACGCATTTTCGCCTTAAAACCTACAAAAACAACGGTTTGCTTTTTACACAAGAGCCCTCCCACGAACGCCTCACCGTTATCCCCTGATTTGATATGATGAACTGGAACAAGATGCTTTCCAAGCAGGTGACGGATTTACCGCGTTCCGGTATCCGTGAGTTTTTTGACTTGGCTACCGGCAGCAAGGATATTATTTCGCTTGGTGTGGGGGAACCTGATTTTGTGACACCTTGGAATATACGCGAGGCCGCCATTTCCTCATTGGAAAAGGGACACACAACCTATACCAGTAACTATGGTTTGGAGACTCTGCGCCGCGCAATTAGTAAGTATGTGGCTGATTTTTTTCACGTGGAGTACAACCCGCTGTGCGAGATTTTGCCCACGGTGGGCGTGAGTGAGGCGATTGATTTGGCCTTGCGTTGCTTACTTAATCCCGGGGATGAGGTGCTGTATCATGAACCATGCTACGTGAGCTATGCCCCCACGGTGATGATGGCATACGGCGTGCCCAAGCCCGTGGAAACCAGCATTGATGATTTGTTTGCGCTCAATCCGGCCAAGTTGGAGGCGGCCATCACGCCCAAGACGAAGGTTTTGATGCTCAATTTCCCCACGAACCCGACCGGTTCCATAGCGCCGCGTAAGACATTGGAGGAGATTGCAGCCATCTGCATCAAGCATGATTTGTTTGTGCTGACGGATGAAATCTACAGCGAGCTTCGCTATGATGCAGAAGTGCATACCTCCATTGCCGCTTTGCCGGGGATGAAAGAGCGCACCCTCTTGCTGCATGGTTTCTCCAAGGCCTTTGCCATGACCGGGTTGCGCTTGGGGTATGCTTGTGGCCCCCGCGAACTGATTGAGCAGATGATGAAGGTGCATTCCTACACCATGATTTGCCCCACCATCACTTCTCAGGAAGCCGGTATTGAGGCTTTGCAAAATGGCACGCCTGCCATGCGGGAAATGAGGGATAGCTACCACACCCGCCGTGATTATATTGTGGGCCGCTTCAACGATATGGGGATGGATTGCCACTTGCCCGGGGGTGCATTTTATACATTCCCCAGCATTAGCCGGTTTGGGTTGTCCTCTAAAGATTTCGCGCTGCGTTTGTTGCAAGAACACAAGGTGGCAGCGGTACCCGGCACGGCGTTTGGCGCATGCGGCGAGGGGTACCTGCGTTGCTGCTATGCAACAAGCTTTGCGCTGCTGGAGCAAGCCTGTGACAAGATGGCGCGGTTCTGCGAGTCGCTGCGCGCCTGATACTCTTTCCCAACCATGAATGTGGCAGGGGATCATGCCGTGGGAGGAGACACGCCGCTGTACCGCAGCTGCGTGTACCCCTTGGTGTTGTTTCTAGGGTTTAATCTCTTGCTATTTGTGCTGGAAAGCAGCCTGCAATGGGAGCACCCGGATGCTGCTTGGTGGCAGCAAGAACCGATGTTGCTGGTTTACCCGTTGCAGGTATTGGCATGTGGTGCGTATCTCGTGTATGTGCGCCGTGGTATTGAGTGGGATTGGTCCTTGCGGGCGAGTCTCTTGGGAGGGCTGTTCGGCATTGTTGGCATAGCCGTGTGGCTGGTGCCGTATTTTGCCGGTTGGATACCTGCCGAGGGGGGCTTTGCCCCTGAGAATGTATTGGGCCATGGGACGATAGCTACTGCGGTGGAATATGGCTTTCGATTTGCCCGCGCTGTCATCATTGTGCCGCTGGTAGAAGAACTTTTTTGGCGAGGCTTTTTGATGCGTTGGTGCGTGAACAGGGATTTCCCCCAGACGGTGCCGCTCGGTACCCCCGGTTGGCTGGGCTATGTAGTGACGACGCTGGCTTTTATGCTCGTTCACACACCTGTGGATTACGCCGGAGCTTTTGTGTATGGTTCATTGGCCTATGTACTGGTAGTGTATACACGTAGGCTGACTCCTGCCATTGTCATGCACGCAGTGGCAAACCTTATAATGGGTTTATGTGCCGTTTATTTTCAACTCCCGCATCTATGGTAGTGTCTAATCGTTAGCTCTTATGGAAATATGCAAAATAGCGCTGGCTTTGTGCATGGGAATCGCTTTGGCCGCTTCCTGTGGTTTTCGTGTATTCGTACCCCTACTTGTCGTTTCCTTGGCGGTAAAATGGGGGGGAGTTCATGTGAGCGACTCTTTGGCTTGGATTGGCTCTGATATAGCCATTTGGTGTTTGGGCACTGCCACGCTGGCAGAATTGCTGGGGTATTACATTCCCTGGGTGGATAACGCTTTAGACGCAATAACCGGGCCGTTGGCTCTTGTTGCCGGTACAGTGATCATGAGTGGTATGCTGCCGGATTTGCCTGCTTATATGCAGTGGGGAATTGGTATTGTAGGCGGTGCCGGAGCAGCCGGTGCTGTGCAGGCAAGCACTACGGCGCTGCGGGGAACCAGCACGGCAACTACGGCCGGGGTGGGTAACTTTGTTGTATCCACAGGGGAAAATATCATGGCGACGGTAGGGTCTGTTCTGGCTGTGGTTGCCCCTATATTTGCGGTTGTGGGGTTGGTCATTCTCATTGCTCTTGTGGCCATGATTGTGCGCAAAATTCGCCGCAGGAAAAACACGCCTTCGACCGTTCCAACAGCTTAGTCCTATTTGATTGAGAGTATTTTTTGTTTTATGCAAGTTTTTATTCTTGGAGCAGGGTTAGGGACTCGCTTGGCACCCCTGACTCACATTTTACCGAAACCCCTGATGCCGGTTTTCCAAAAACCGCTCATCCAGCACATGATGGATCGTTTCATGCGCGCCGGGGCAAATGAGTTCATCGTTAATACCTCATACTTGGATATGATGTGGGACAAGGCTTTTCCTTGTCCCGACCCTGAATACAGGGGCTGCCCGGTTACGTTTAGCCACGAAGATGAGCCTTTGGATTCCGGTGGCGGGGTCAAAAAAATCATGCCATTGTGGAAAGATGGCCCGGTTATTGTACACAACGGAGACATCCTCACAGATATCCCGCTAGAGGATTTGTTGGCTGCACATCGCCAAAGTGGCAACCTCATTACCATGGCTTTGCGTAGTGTGGACGGTAACCGAAATGTGGGGTTTGATGAGGACTCCGGGCGTATCACGGATATGCGGCATGCTCTTGGTGTGAACCCCGGTACGCATCAATTTGCCGGCACCTACATCATGGAGCCATGCGTGGCTGATATGTTCCCCGATGAGGAAAAATTTTCTATTTTCCCGATTTGGAAGAAGCTGATAGAGCAGGGGAAAATGGGTGGAGTTGTTTTTGACTGGGCTCATTGGAACGAAATTGGCACTCCGGTAGATTATCTCAATACACTCTTAGAGTTGCCTTCTTCTCAGCGCATTCATCCGGAAGCGAGTATTGCTTACGGTGCTTATGTGGGAGAAGATTGTGTCATTGGCCAAGATGCAGTTATCCCGGCGGATTGTGAGCTGGATGATTGTATTGTTTGGCCACGAACACACGTTGCCCCGGGGAAATACAGACGCTGTATCCTTACGCCCCGCATTACTGTGCAGGCTTGAATGGGAAATTTCATGACAATCGCCTTTCCCTCTGCCAAGAAATAGGCTTGAGTTCTGCTCTGTATATCTGTATAATGCTGCGCGCGTATGATAGGAGAAACGCTACAGCTGGGATTGGCCGGTATGGGAACTGTGGGTACCGGGGTGTATGAAACCCTGTGCCGCAATTACAGTTTGCTGGAGGCTCGTGCCCAGATTTCCTTTGCCGTGAAGCGAATTGCCGTGCGCAATTTGGCGCGAGCCCGCGAGGTGGAAGTGCCTGAAACATTGCTGACAGACGATTGGCGAGACTTGGTGAATGATCCGGAAATTGATATCATCATTGAGCTGATAGGCGGCACCACTGATGCTTACGAACTCATAAAAGCTGCATTGTTGGTCGGTAAACCGGTGGTGACGGGCAATAAGGCTGTGCTGGCCAAATATGGTAGCGAGCTTTTTAAACTCTCCGCAGAGCAGGGGACGCCCATGTATTTTGAAGCCTCATGCGGTGGCGGCATACCCATTGTTCAGTGTTTGCAGAACTCTCTTATTTGCAATAAGGTGGAAAGTATTGTAGGTATCATCAACGGTACCAGTAATTACATCCTCTCCTCGATGCGCCAAACGGGTGAAACGATGCGGGATGCCTTGGAAAAAGCCCAAGCGCTTGGCTTTGCAGAGGCAGACCCCTCCTTCGATATCAACGGATGGGATGCAGCGCACAAGGCTCTCATCTTGGCCATGTTGGCCTATGGCACGCCCCTGAGCGCAGATAAGATTTCTGTGTATGGGATTGAACGTGTGGAAAGTGTGGATTTTCGCTTTGCCGAACAGTTGGGCTACACCATCAAGTTGCTGGTCGTTATCAAACACCATGAGGAAAACGATTCCCTTGAGCTGCGCGTGCAGCCCAGCTTTGTACCGAAACAACACCTGCTTGCCAGCGTGGATGGCGTGTTCAATGCCATCGCGGTGAAAGGGGATGTGGTGGGTGAAACCATTTTCTACGGCCGCGGAGCCGGCAAAAATCCCACGGCCAGCGCCGTCATCGGCGATGTGGTCTTGGCTATGCGTGAGTGCCACCTCTCCGGGTATCACACCGGCTTCCAGCCTTATACCAAGCAGATGGATGTGCTCCCCATGGGCGAAACGGTCACCCCTTATTACGTGCGCTTCCGCGTGCAGGATAAACACGGTGTGATTGCCACCATTGCAGCCATGCTGGCCAAGTATGATATCGGTATTTCCGGCACCACCTCCACGATGTGTGAGGTAGATGAAGATGGCGTGCGCTGGAATCACTTGGTATTCATGATACATGCCTGTAAGTGGGTGCGCCTCAAATATGTGTTGCGTGAATTGGCCGGCAATGATGCGATTGGCCGCCACCCTGTCGTGTTCCGCATAGAAGATCTCAACTCCTGATAAACAATGGCACTGATTGTACAGAAATATGGTGGCTCCTCTGTGGGGACCATCGACCGTATTCGCAATGTTGCCCGCCGTCTCATTGAGACCCAGCAGCAGGGTAACCAGGTGGTAGCTGTCATTTCCGCTATGAGCGGCGTGACGGATAAACTCATCGGGCTGGCTCACCAAATGATGGATAACCCGCCCGAGCGAGAGTTGGATATGCTCATGGCCACAGGTGAGCAGCAATCCATTGCTCTTTTGGTCATGGCTATTACTGATATGGGCTACAAAGCTGTCAGCTTTACCGGTGCTCAGGCCGGTATCTGTACATACGGCAGTCACACCCGTGGCCGTATTGAATCTATTGAACCCGAAAAAGTGCTGAAGGCGCTCAATGACGGCAACATTGTGGTGTGTGCTGGTTTCCAAGGTGTCACTCGTGAGGGGGCTATTCATACCTTAGGCCGTGGTGGCTCAGATTTGTCTGCCATTGCCATGGCTGCTGCCATTCGCGCAGACCTTTGCCAAATCTATACGGATGTGGATGGCGTATACACCTGCGACCCTCGTGTCGTGAAAGATGCATGCAAAATCCCCGTACTCTCCTATGAGGAAATGCTGGAAATGGCTTCCAGCGGCTCCAAAGTTATGCAGGCCCGCTCCGTTGAATTTGCTAAAAAATTCGGCGTCGTGTTTGAGGTCCGCAACTCCATGAACAACAACCCCGGTACCATCGTGCAAGAAGAAAACAGAGCTATGGAATCCCTCTCCGTACGAGGGGTCTCAATTGAACGTAACCAGGCCCGTGTAACGGTTTCTGGCATCACCGCCCCTGTGGCATATACCTCGCTCATCCTGTCGGCTCTTGCCGAGGCTGAGATTAACATTGATATGATTGTGGCCAATACTGCCCATGATGGTATGGCTCGTCAGTCATTTACAATGAACATGAATGATTTAGGTGCTGCACAGGCTGCCCTCAAGTCCGTGTTGCCCCAGCTGGGGGCTAAAGCCGCCATGGAGACGGAAGCCGGCCTGGCCAAGCTCTCAGTAGTGGGTGTGGGTATGCGCTCAAATTCCGGTGTAGCGGCTCGAGTATTCCGCGCCTTGGCAGATGCCAATATAGCAACCGGTATGATTGCGACCTCAGAAATCCGCATTTCTACCACGGTGGAAGCTGCCGATATTGAGCAGGCCGCTCGTGTCGTGCATGCTGCTTTCAATCTTAATCAAATAACAGCCTGATTTTCTCTGCCTGTTCTCTAGGAAATTCATTCGCTATGCAGCAAGAACAACAGCAACCCTTCGAGCCGGAATTAACTGAGGATGAACAGTTCGAAATCCGCCCGTGGGTTAAATACGCAGCCATTGGTTTCGGCTTGGCTGTGCTTGTGGCTGTAGAGTTTGCTACATATCGCGTGGGCTATG
Source organism: Akkermansia sp. (assembly GCA_017398355.1). GTDB lineage: Bacteria > Verrucomicrobiota > Verrucomicrobiia > Verrucomicrobiales > Akkermansiaceae > Akkermansia. The sequence goes on from JAFQGD010000033.1 coordinate 12,605, forward strand.
GCCGTGGCTATGGTGATGCCACGGCCTCCGGCGAGGTAAGGGAGAGAGTGAACGCTGTTGCGGTAGAAAATCTGCACCATTTCATGCAAGTTGCATCGATGAGCGATGTACAGCTGAAAGAAATGGTTGCAAATTACCAACAGAAATTATCGTGGATTCGCGAACCCGGGGTGCGCGATGAGGCAGAGTGGATGTTGGGCTCTACATTGGCCGAGCGCGGGCAGGTGCAGGAAGCGTTGCCCATGCTGCGCCGGTTGTTTGAGCGCGTGGACATGGCAGAAGTGTGGGCGCGACGCTCCGCACAAGTGGCGCGTGCTGCTGCCGCTGCCGGGTTGCGAGATGATGCTCTTGCCTATTATCGTGGGGCCGCTGAGCGCTTCAAAGTGGCGGGAGCCGTGGGCCCACGAGTCTCTTTATATGCAGAAATGGTAGAGCTATTGGCCGCAGATGCCGGCACTGCTGAAATTGAATTGCTCAATAAACTTCTGTCGGAAATTGAGACTTTGGGGGCTCCGGGATATGAAATCAGGACTCACCTTTTGGCCTATTTGGGCAACGTATACCGAGCTAACGGGCAGGATGAGCTGGCGCTTCAATACTTTGAAAAAGCCTTGGCCGGTATTGATGTCTCAAAGTCACCTGCCGTAGCCAGTGCAGCTGTGTGCTATGGGACAGCCCTTTTGGAAAAGGGGGATGCGCAAACCGCTGAGCGCTTGCTTCGGGACGGCGTGAGCCGCTTGGGGGATTCTCCCAGTGATGCAGCGTTCCTCGTGGTGGCTCTGCGGGATTTGGCCCGCTTGGAACAAGAACGTGGCAAACAAGACAAAGCATTGTCTCTTCTTTACAGAGCAGAGGGTACTGCCGATGGCAGAATCAGCCCACAAAGCTCTTTTTGGTTGTGCTTGTTTGACCAACGTGGCTGGGTGCATTTCTCCCGTGGTGATTATGAAGCCGCCTTGGCGGATTTTAAGCAGGCCATTCAGCAAAAGGGCAATGAGGAGCTGTTGATTCAGCCTTTGGAGGGAGCCGGCCGTTGCTGCATTGCTCTTGGTAAAGCGGAAGATGCTCTACAGTACTTGCGCAGGTGTATCCAGCTTACTCAAACGCATACGTCGCAGGAGGCAGACTCCCTTGGCCGCATCAATTTAGCATTGGGGCAAGCGTGTGATATGGCCGGTGATACTTCTGCCGCTGCGGCGGCCTATGCTACTGCCATTGACAAATTGCCGGATTCTACCCAAAAAAACGCAGACAAAATGTATGCCATGATGGGGCTGGCCTATGCTCGCACCCAGCTCAAGCAGTGGGATGAAGCTGCGGCCGTGTGGACGCAAATCATTGAATTGGCGCAGAATGACAAATCCCGTTTACATGAGGCCAAGGCGCAGCTCACGCGCTGCCGGAGCCACGGTGCTGATGCACCTAATACGGATACTGCTTCTGATGGATAATTTTTTAACTGTCTTTACTGTGAGCCTGAACTCACACTCACTCATTTAATCTTTTCTTTTTCATGCAACGTCGATACAGACCCAATCGCAAGACCACCAGCCATGCCATCCCACTGACGGCAATCGGGTTGACTGCTGCTGCCCTCATCCTGTGGGGCATTTATGCCAAGGGGGATGACATCGTTCATTTTTTTAAGGGCGAGACGATTATTGTGGCAGATAATACGGAAGCAAATGATAATTTAGCTCTCCTGCTTCAAGATTTGTCCGGGGATAAATCTAAACTGCTGGAATTGGCCGAAAACTCGAAAGCTCGCCTTGGATGGATTCGCAACGAGGCTACAAAGCGCCAATTCCGTTGGTTCCTGATGAGCCGATTGGTGGACAAGGAGCAATGGGAAGAAGCTGTGCGAATCCTGCCGGAGGTAGAATCGTTGGCTCCGGTAGAGGGCTTGGAACGCTTGGCAATTGCTGCGCTGAAACACGGCGACCATGAGTTGCAGCTGCGCTTGGACCGCCAATTGCAAGCCAAGGTGATTGATATGCCGGACCAGACGGCGCTTCTCCTGCGCTCCATTCGCCGCACGGTGGAAACCTGCCTCAAGATGCACAAGACGGATGACGCAGTGCAGGCCATTTCACAGTTGGATAGAGCCGCCGTATTGGCTCGCTTGGCAGACCCCGCCCTTGCGGCAGATGCTGCTGCTTTGCAAATGATGCGCGCAGATGTGAGCGCAGTCAAGGAACCGGTGTTGCAAATGGTACGCAATATACTGGAGCAAGCGCGCTGGCCACTTTGCCCGGCTACATCGCGCCTTATTCTGGAAGAAGTTTCTAACACCTTGCGAGACCACCCCAATCTTTCTCAGCAAGCGCTTAAGGAAGTTGAAACCAAGCTCCTGCGTTGCCGCGACTCCATGCTCGAAAACCCCGACAAGGAACACCGCTTGCCGCAGTGCTATTCCATGCTGGGTGAGCTGCGATTCCGCTTGGCTGATTATGAAGGGTGTGCCCAAGCTTTGTCTTTGGCCGCCGCCTTTGCCGAGGGCTATGGGGAGATGACCCCCGAATTGCAGATAAAACTGAGCCGCATCCGTTCGCGAGCCAACGAAGCTCGAGGGGCTGTGAGTGATACCATGGAGGATTGCCGTTACTTGTTGGAGAATGATTCCGACAAGGCGGAACAGCTGCGCTGCCTTACCTACCTGGCAACCCACAGCGAGGGGGCCGAAAAAATTGAATTGCTGATGCGCTGCTGGGATCGCATCAAAGAAAATCCTAAACTCGTTGGCAAAGATAGCCCCATTGATTTGCCCCTCATTGCCAAAGAACTCTCGGTTTACTACGCTGAGAAAGAGGACTACAAGACGGCTATCAAGTGGGTGCAGGAAACGCTCTCCATGGTGGAAGCGGCTCACCCTAACCTGACGGACGGTAAAACATTGCGCGCCCGTGTCAACCTTGCCTTGGTGCGCCGTAAGGCGAAAGAAGATTTGGCCGCTGTCCGTATTTTGCGCGATGTGGTGAGAGCGATTGAAAGCATGTCGGATGAAGACCGCGCCAAGTTGGATGCCGCAGATGCAAAATTGTACAAAGACGCCGTGCGTGAGTTTTCCCGCACGTACTTAGTGGCCGGTGATAAAAAGCTTGCCCAAGCCGTTATCAAGAAAATTAAGGAGTCATTGCCGGCTAAGGAGCGTTAATTCACATGGCTTCGCTGCACAAAAAAAGTTTGATTGCCACGGCTGCCATATTCTGCTGCCGTTTTACCGGTTTGCTCCGCGAGGTGGTGTACACGGCACTTTTTGGCGCCACCGGGGCATTGGATGCGTTCCTGACGGCTTTCCGAGTGCCCAACATGCTGCGGGATATGTTTGCGGAGGGGGCTCTTTCCCAAAGCTTCACCAGCGTGATGAGCAAGGTGGAAAAGGGGGAAGGACCGGATGCAGCCTGGAAAATGGCACACATGGTGGTAGCCCAGCTTGTATCCCTCATGGTGTGTATTGTGGCAGCCGGTGTTTTGTTGGCCGGCCTTTGCATGCAGCAACTCTACCCGGCCAAGGCACGCATTGAGATTGAACAAGTGCCGATGGCCGCTCAAGTGGAAGCTCCTTCTGCTACTTATTTGGGCATCAAGAATGATGCGGAAGGCTTGCCCATTGCCCGCTTTGCTTGTGAGGGGGGGAGCCCCGCAGAACTTACACCGCAGAGTGTTGTGCGCCTAAGTGCTTTGCAAAAATTACAGCCCGGCGATAAAGTGGCATTGAGTATGGGTAGCTCATCGAGTGATGCTTCCGTGCCGGCGCTGCGGGTAGAACCGCGAGATTATATTGATTTGGCGGCCGATTTGTGCCGCATCATGTGGCCGTTTATCCTCTTGGCCTCTTTGTCTGCTCTCAGCATGGGGGCTTTGAATGTGTTTGGCGTGTTTGGCTTGCCCAATTTGGCCAGTGCAGCTTTTAACCTGACAACAGTCATTGGCGGCTGTGCCATTGGGTGGCTGATTGATCCTCACTTCGGCCCGGATGCCCTCTATGGATTTGCCATCGCGGTTGTGTTGGGTGGCGCTGCTCAGCTTGGTGTACAGATACCTCGTTTGCGTAGCAAAGGGTACCGCCCGCATTGGAATATCGGTCTTGCGTGGCAAGCCGGGCGCCTTGTTTTCACGGATTCGCAAGTTCGCAAAGTCTGGATGCTGATGATACCCGGTGTCATTGCAGCGGGGATTACCCAGACGAATATTTTTATCAATACCTCCTTTGCTCTATACCTGCCTGCCGGGGCAGTGACAGCTATTTCCGGTGCATTTCATCTCTGGCAGTTGCCGGTAGCCCTCTTCGGGGTGGCTGTGGGGATGGTGGTGCTTCCTTCCGTATCTCGTATGGCTCTTACGCAGGGTGGTGATAATGGGATTGCGGAACATCTGGCTCAGGCCATGCGTTTTGTCGCTTTCTTTGCCGTTCCTTCTGCCGTGTTCCTCGGTATTTGGGGAGAAGAGATTGTGAGTATCTTTTTCCAGCGAGGGCGCTTTGATGCTGCGGCATCCGCCCTTACTGGGCAGGTGCTTGCTGCATATTCTCTTGGCTTGTTGGGCTATGCGGGCATGAAAGTGTTGCAGCCTGTCTTCCTGGCTTTGGAAAAACCATGGGCTCCCGCGTGTTTGGCTTTGGCTGCTTGTGCGCTTTCCATTTCTCTCAACTATACCTTTGTACACATCTTCCACTTGGGTGCTTCTTGGTTGGCGCTCACCACTTCCGTGGTCACGACTCTTAATTTCCTCTTTTATTTCTTCTACCTGCGCTACCTTCTGGGGGGCATGGCCGGGAGGGTGCTGTTTCCGGGGGTGTTACGCATCTTTGCTGCGGGTGCTGTGTTGGGTATCATTTGCTGGCAAACGCGCGAACTTTTCTTCAACGACTTCACCTCGTGGAGCTTCATGGCTCGCTTTGGTGCATTGGCCATTGGTGGTATCCTGACCGGTGGTATTTACTTGTTTGCAGCTTTCCTTTTCCGCGTTCCTGAGTTGCGAATGTTCGCTTCTCGTTTCCTGCTGCGTAAAAAATAAGCAGATGCGAGCAAATTTCCTCTTTCGTATAAAAAAAAGCTCGCAATCCACGGCACGGCGCGTATAATGCAAACAAAAGCATCCCCATTCACCCATCCTATGATTACAAAAACTCTTACAGTTCTCAATAAACTTGGCATCCATGCTCGTCCTGCCGCTCAGTTTGTGCGTGTAGCAAGCCGTTTTCAGGCTGATGTGACCGTGGAAAAGGATGATGAGTCTGTGGATGGTAAGAGCATTATGGGCTTGATGATGCTTGCTGTCGGTTGCGGCGCGCAAATTAAGGTGACGGCTGAAGGCTCTGATGAGGCGGAAACTATCGCAGCATTAGAGGAATTGGTGGCCGGTAAATTCGGTGAGCTTTGAGGAAATGCCCCGTACCAAGGCTGCTAAATGGTACCCTGCGAGACAATGGAACTAGATGATGGGTTCGAGAGACGCTTGAAAGGGCAGCCGGTTTCTCCCGGTATTGCAATCGGCGTTTTGAGAGTGGAGGCGCAGGGGTGCTCAGCGCCTCCTACGCGTACGATTTTACCCACTGAGGTGGAAAGCGAATGGGCGCGCTTCGAAGCCGCCCTCACGAGCACGGAGGAAGAGCTGCACTCCCTTAAAGCACGCGTGGAACACCTTTCCGGTGCCAATGAAGCGGCCATTTTTGATGCACACCTTCTCTTCCTGCGAGACCGTACCATTTTGAATAAACTCCGCAAGGAGGTTCCTCGCCGTATGCAGAATATTGATTCTGTGTACTATGCCGTAGTGCAAAACTTCATGGAGGTGATGCGCCATGTAGACGATCCCTACCTGCGTTCTCGCGTGGCTGATATCGGGGATGTATTGCAGCGTGTTCTTAAAAATATGGCACCTGTTGTGGCCGCACCGCGTGCCGGCGCAAACGCAGAACCCTGCGTTCTGGCTGCCTATGACCTCTCTCCTAGTGATACCGCAGATTTAGACCAGAATACCGTCCTGGGTTTTGTGACGGAGGCGGGCTCAGCTGTATCGCATACTGCCATTTTGGCTCGTTCGTTGGGTCTGCCTGCGGTAGTGGCTGTACCGCATCTTGTCATCGAATCCCGCGTAGGACGCCCGGCTATTTTGGATGGCTACAGTGGTGTGCTCATCATCAACCCCACGGCCGAAACCCTAGAGCACTACCGCGAACTCCAAGCTGAGAAGGAAAAAGCATACAGTGCCCTCATCGAAATGAAGGACCTGCCGGCTGAAACGACGGATGGCAGGCGCATTCGCCTTGCGGCCAATGTGGAGTTTGCCCACGAATATGGTGCTATCAGCCGCAGCGGGGCAGAGGGCGTGGGCCTGTACCGCACAGAGTTTTTCCTGCTGGGCAACGGTGGCTTGCCGGATGAAGAAACACAGTATGAGCACTACCGCGAGCTGGTAGAGCGGTGCGCCCCGCACGAAGTCATCTTCCGCACCCTCGATTCCGGTGGCGATAAATTACCTTTCGAGGTGTTGGAGGAAAAGGAGGACAACCCTTTCCTTGGCTGGCGCGGTATACGCGTCTCCCTCAGCCGCCCGGAAGTATTCAAAGAGCAGCTCTGCGCCATCCTGCGCGCCTCGGCTCATGGCAAAGTGGGTGTTATGTTCCCCATGGTATCCGGTATCACCGAAGTGCGGGATGTACACGCCCTCCTAGATGAATGCCGCGCTGATTTACGCGCCCGTGGCCTTGCCTACGATGCCAACATGCGTGTGGGTATCATGATAGAGGTGCCTAGCGCCGCTATGATGGCAGATGTCCTTGCTCGCCATGTTGATTTCTTCTCCATTGGCACCAATGATTTAACGCAATACACTATCGCAGTAGATCGCGTGAATTACCGCGTGGCAAGCATGTTCCGCTCCACCCATCCCGGTGTGGTGCGCCTTATGCGCCAGACCATCGCAGCCGGTATACCCACCGGTATTTGCGGGGAAATGGGGGGGGATATCACCCTTGTCCCCCTGCTGGTTGGCCTAGGTGTACGTGAACTTTCCGTGGGAACGCATCTTCTGCCGCTCATTCGCTTTGCTATCCGCCACCTCAACTACGAGGAATGCCGAGTCATGGCCGAAGATGCCCTCCAGGCAGAGGATAGTTATACCATCCGCAGCCTCTCCAAAGAGTTGGCGCTCAAATCTTACCCCACCCTGTTTGATTGAGCCACCGTTTATACGCGCAGGAACGCGCGGTGCCGGTACAGGAAGAGAAAGACCAGCCAGAACAAGATGTAAGACAGCAGCTGGTACACAAAGGTAGATGCATCGCCGCACAATCGCGCCGTACCTCCCAGCAACGGGGCAGCCAGACTGTTCCACAGCGAATACCCTTGCAACCCGTGGATTTCTGCCAGCAGGTATGCCAACATCGCATTGCACCCTATCACCTTGAACGGATACGCCAAGGGTGCCAACCATGTGCGAAAATCAAACAGAAGGTGAAAAACACCCAGCAGCAGCAAACACCAGCCACCGCACCAGAGCACCGCACTGCTTGTATAGACATGCTTGATGATGGGCGTGTCGTAGGCTAACAAACAACCTGCCACAAGGCATGCTGCGCCACTCCCCACCAGAATGGCAACGCTGCGCATACTGCAATATCGCCGTATCAATTCCCCTCCGGCGCATCCCATCAGCGTCAGCGCGCCAAAGGACATAGAGGTCAGAATCCAACTATACGGCGTACCATCGGCCCATTGGCCCTGCAGCGCCCGGTCAATATAGATGGCCAAATTGTTGTCGGGTTGGAAAAGTCCCCCTGCATTCCCCGCATACGGCACGAAGCGCAGCAAAGCCCAATAGACCGCCAGCAGCCCCAAAATGCTGCACACTTGCCCCCTCAGACCCCAGCCAAGCATCAGAACAATGGCGGCTATCAAATACCCCTCCGCTATTGCTTGCAAAGTGTTGCAAAAGAGAGCCATGCGCTCCGGCTCCGCAGAGCATAAGTTGCCTTGCACCACCATCCCCAGCACAAAGAGAAGCAGCACGCGGCGTATCACTCGCAGCAGCGTCGGCCAATACCACCGCTCACCCCCGCGCTCGCGGTATTTCGCAAAGGCAAACGGCATGCTCGCCCCCACAATGAAAATGAACAAGGGCATCACCATATCCCAGCAAGTCAGCGGCTCACCCCATGCGGCGTGCCTCAGCTGCCGCACTACTCCCGCTGCCGTTTCCTTATCCCCCCACAACTTAGCCCCCGACATGATGAGCGCTGCACCGCCCGTCAGCATGAACATATCCACCCCGCGCAGCACATCAATACTCTCTATTCGCCTTGCTCCTGCCATGACTTTATCCTACCAAAGGCGCCACCTCCTCTCAAGGATAAAGTGTTTTTATACAAATATGTAAAAAATAAAACATACATTAAGATGCACATTTTAAAATAGTTGTGCGCCTATTTGCCTAAAAATAGGGTTCTTTTTCCCAAAAAACTCCCTATATATGGAAAGAAACATTTTTTTCATGCTCCGAACAAACAACAACGAAAGAGAGTTACAAGCCCGCACCCTTTGGTCCGCCCTGATGGTGGGAGATTCCCTGGGAGCCCCCGCCGAGTTCAACTACAAGCACGATATCCTTCGCCGTTTCCCGCAAGGATTAGATAAAATGGTGCAGGGCTTCGTCACCTGCCGCGACCGCCAAGCCGGCGAAGTGACGGATGATACCCAGATGGCTTGGTGCCTCCACCAATCCCTGCTGGATGCCGGTGGTTGGTCCCCCTCTGCCGCCATGGCGCGCTATCAAGAGTGGTTCGCTTCCGACCCCGCCGACGTGGGCGGCGCCACCAAACAGGCGCTCATGGGCCAGCCCGATAGGGAAGCACAGGGCAACGGCGCGCTCATGCGCATCATGCCCATCGCTCTTTGGGCCGTGAGCCACCCGGATTTCGACTGGATGACCGCCGCTCGTCAAGATGCGGCCCTCACCCATCCGCACCCCATCAACGGCGAGTGCAACGTGGTATACACCTATGCCTTGCTCCGCGCCATGCAACCAGGCGCCACCCCCCAGGGCGTGTATACCGCCACCTTGCAGTGGGCTGCAGAGCAGGGCATCTCCGCCCCCGTCATCGCCGCCCTGAGCAGCGCCGCCACCACCCGCCCCGATTACGATGGCGCCCACATCGGCTGGGTGCTCGTTGCCCTGCATAGTGCCTTCTACCAGCTCCTTCATGCAGCCGACTTCCGCTCCGCTCTCGTGGATATCGTCTCCTCCGGCGGCGATACCGATACCAACGCCGCCATCGCCGCACCCCTCCTCGCCGCTATCCATGGTCCCCTCTCCATCCCTCGAGAATGGCTCGTCTGCGTGCGTGCCGTCAATGCCTCCCGCTACACCTCCCTTATGCTTCGCCGCAAAGATTTCCCCTCTCCCCCAACTCGCGATTCCGCAAGTTGACTTTGAGACGCCCGTCCGATTACAAATCGGACGCTCCTATATATCCTACGGGCGGGATGCTTTGCCAAAAGGGCAGGGTGTCCCGCTCGTCTTTTTGGAGGCATGAAAGGTCTGTTTGGTGCGAAAGGTTGC
>JAFQGD010000034.1 GCA_017398355.1 Akkermansia sp.
CAGCGGATTTGCCCGCCGCAGTGGCCCCTGCACTGGCGGCAAGTGCGGCGGCAGGCCGGATGGCAGCGCCGCAGCCACCAGTGGACCCCGGATGTGCTGCGCCACACCTTTGCCAGCTACCACCTGGGGCATTTTCGCTCCTACGCCGAGCTACAGCTGGAGATGGGCCACCGGGATAGCGCCCTGCTGCGCACGCGCTACCTCTGCGCCGTGCAAGTGGCCACAACGGGAAAATTTTGGCAATGAATCCGCCGCCGCTCCGCAGGAGCTATGGCGAGACAAGCCTTGCAGAATGAATCCGCCGCCGCTCCGCTGGAGCTATGGCGTGACAAGCCTTGCACAATGAACAATGAGGGAAGTGCGCTTGCAGCGGGGATGCGGATTAGCTGAAAAAAGGTAAGAGGTGAGAGGGGAAGAGGTAAAAGGTAAAGAGGTAAGAAGGTAAAAGGTAAAGAGGTAAAAGGTAAAGAGGTAAAAGGTAAGAAGGTAAGAGGGAAGAGGTAAAAGGTAAGAGGTAAAAGGTAAGAGGTAAAAGGGAAATAGGTAAGAGGATCCCCAAAGTCATTGGTGGGGGGAGGAATAATCTGTAACGACGGCTTTGAAGAATTCTACAAAGAGGCGGTAGACGTCTTCGCAGAGGAGGTTGAGCTTGGGGTTGCGGGACATGATATCGTCGATTTCGGCGAGGCGGGCTTCCGACAGGTTCTTTTCAGCGTCGACACAGGCGCGGGCTTTGGCGGCGAAGGCGTTTTTGGCTTGGGGGGAGGCAGAAGCGGCGATATCTTTATGGAAGTAGGGCTGCACGCTGCGCATTTGGGCACGGATGGATTGCAAGGAAGCCATGGCGGAGCGCAGGTTGGCGGGGCGGAGGTGCTGCAGCACATGGGTGTATTGGGCGTAGGCATCTGCTACGGTTTTGTAGACGGCATCGGCCGTGTGTTGAGATACGCCGGGTTCTCCTTGGGGTACAAAGTAGTGAGTTTTGCGGGGGGAGGCATCTGCCGGGGAGCTCACCAACAGCAAAGCAAGCAAGGGGGAAAGGAGGAAACGATGGATCATGAACGAGATGCGCGGGATGAGTATTTTTGCACCCATACCAGCAGCAGGGCCACATCTGCCGGGGTGATGCCGGGGATGCGGGAAGCTTGGCCGATGGTGGTGGGGCGCACGCGGGAGAGGCGCTGGCGGGCCTCGGTTTTCATGGCCGGTATGGCATCATAATCAATGCTTGCGGGTATTTTTTTATCTTCCTGGCGTTGGAGGCGAGCGGCGCTCACGCGCATGCGGTCGATGTGGCCGGCATAGGCGATTTCGGTGGCGATGGGTTCCCAGAGTTCATCGGGGAAGAGGGAGCGGGCGGGCTCGGGGAGCTGCTGCCAGTTGTTTTCCGGGCGGCGGAGCCAGAGGTCCAGCGCCACGCCGTCGACGCGTTCGGCGTGAGCGCGGGCGATACCGTTTTCAATATCCAGCAAGCGTTTTTGGGCGGCGGCCCCCTGCGCTTCATCTACCAAGCCGAGCGAAGCCGCCAGGGGGGTGAGGCGCAAATCTGCATTATCTTGGCGGAGCAGCAGGCGCATTTCTGCGCGACTGGTAAACATGCGGTAGGGTTCATCGGTGCCGCGGGTAACCAGGTCATCTACCATGACGCCGAGGTAGGCCTGATCACGGCGCAGGATGAGTGGCTCATCCCCACGCAGCGCCAGCATGGCATTGGCCCCGGCCAGCAGGCCCTGCCCGGCGGCTTCCTCATAGCCGGAGGTACCGTTGATTTGGCCGGCAAAGTAGAGACCGCGTACGCGCTTGGTTTCCAAGGTGGGCTGCAGCTCGGTGGGGGGCACAAAGTCGTACTCCACAGCGTAGCCGGGGCGGATGAGTTGGGCGTGTTCCAGACCGGGGATGCTGTGTACGATATCCAACTGCACAAAGAAGGGCAAGCTGGAAGAGAGGCCGTTGAGGTAGAATTCATCCGTGCTGCGGCCTTCGGGTTCGATGAAGATTTGGTGGCGGTCTTTATCCGCAAAACGCACCACCTTGTCCTCGATACTGGGGCAATAGCGGGGGCCGGTGCCCTCGATCACCCCGCCGAAGAGCGGGCTGTGCTCCAGATTGGCGCGGATGATATCGTGCGTGTGGGTGTTGGTGTAGGTGATGCCGCAGGGGAGTTGCTCGAGGGTAAAATCCGCATCTGCCCAGCAGTTGAGGGTGCAATGCGGCTCTGCCGCGCGGTGCAGCAGCTCACGCGAGCGGTTGCTGAAAAGCTGCGGGGGCTCATCCCCCGGCTGCATATCGAGGGAGGAAAAATCAATTGTGCTGCCCTTGATGCGGGGGCTGGTACCGGTCTTGAAGCGCTCTAGCGGGAAACCGATGCGCGCCAGTGAGGCAGAAATGCCACTGGGTGGGCCACCCAAACGACCACCCGGCAGGTTTTCCATGCCCACATGCAGGAGACCGCGCATGAAAGTACCGCTGCACAACACCACCGCACGGGCGGCAAAGCGCTGCCCCCAAGTGGTTGTGGCACCTACCACCTTGCCGTCTTCCACCACAATTTCATCTACATCTCCCTGGAAAAGCTGCACACCGGGGGCCGTTTCCATCACCCATTTCATGCGGGCGCGGTAGGCCAATTTATCGCACTGGGCGCGGGGTGCGCGCACGCTGGGGCCTTTGGAAGCATTGAGCATGCGGAATTGGATGGCCGTGGCATCCGTATTGATACCCATGGCTCCGCCAAGGGCATCAATCTCGCGCACGATATGCCCCTTGGCCAAGCCGCCGATGGCGGGGTTGCAGCTCATCTGCCCAATCATATCCAAATCATGGGTGAGCAAGGCGACTTGCCCGCCCATGCGGGCGGCAGCCAGCGCGGCTTCTATGCCGGCGTGCCCGCCACCAATGACCAGCACATCAAATACTGTGGGGATAAGGGTGGACATAGTATGGGGAATCAGGCGGTGAGCGAGACGACTAATTTGTGAAGGATATCGCGTGTATCCAAGCGAGAGGAGACGAGCTGCTTATCTGCGAGCGCGCATGCCTGCAAATCCTGCTTCGCTTTGCGGAGGCTGAGCTTGGCCACGGTGCGGGCGGCATTGAAGATGCCATAGCAGGAGGGGGTGCCATCCTTTTTCAGCGGCAGGAGCTTTTTACCCTCCACCGGCAAGCGATTGAGGGCGGACTCAAAGGCGCGGTAGTTGGAGGCATCGGGTTTATATGTATCCAACAGCAAACGGGCGCAGAAGCGGTTGCGCACCGTGGGTACAATGGCCGCGCGCATGATCGTGACCCCCTGTTCGCCGTGATCCAGCTGCTCGTTGATGAGGCGCACCGCCAAGCGGCAGTTGCCGCTCTCAATCGCGCGCGAGATTTCGAAGATGATGCCATTGCGGGAGACAGCCACCATGAGCTCCACATCCTCCACCGTCACGCGGCGGCGCTCCGGCCCCAGGTACACATCCATCTTGCCCAGTTCATTGGCAATTTGCCGTGTACTTTCATTCACTCGGTGGATGAATAAATCCAGGGCGGCGTTGTCAAATGTGATACCCAATGGCTTGGCTTGCCGCAAGACAAGCGCCGACAGCTCCGACTCCCACCCGGCTTTGGAAATATCAATCTTGGAGAACTCTTTCATCTCCGCCACCGCGCTGAACTTCTTGAAGAAGGTGCGGCGTTTGTCCATCTCCGATGCCGTGAGCACAAAGAAAGTATCAGCCGGGAGCTTGCCTAGCGTATCAGCCAAATCGGCCAGCGCTTCCTGCACGGTTTCACTGCGGGCACCCTGCGGGGTATCGCCCATAAAGGTAGCCCCTTTGAGCCAGATAACCTTGCGCCCGCCAAACATGTTCATCATCTGCAAACCGGAGATAACGCGGCGAATGATGGCCTCTGCCTCATCCACTGTAGCGGCGGCGCCGTCTATCATCTCATCCCCCCAGCCATCGCCGCCTGCCGTCAGGCGGGCATACACTTTGGACGCTTCGGTCGCTGCTGCGCCCTCATCGCTCCCGTAAAACACATAACTGGTCGGCTCCGCCGGCATGGCCGTATTAGACCAGAAAACGCCACACAAGTCAATGCGATGATAAGTCTCAACCAGGGTAAACGCATGAGGATTATGACACATCTGCGTGATTTCAAATTTCAGATTTCAAATTTATAATTTATTGGAGCTAGCTGACTTGCGTCAGATGTAAAGCGAAATGATAACGACACTTTGGCCTCGCCCCGCCTTCAAGGCGGAGGCAGCAAGCGCAGATGCCCCCACCCATTTTCTTGCGCGACAGCGCCCATTTTTTCAATGTGAAACTTGAAATATGAATTTTGCAATTTAAATTCAAGCACGAGCATCTATTTAAGTCAGATCTCGCCTTAATGCGTTTGCCCTGAAGTCTCAACGGAGCAAAGGCATGAAAAAAATGGGGGTTATTTCAAATAGCAGATTGAGAAGAGGCCCGCCTACGCGCAGCTACGGTGTGGCACGCCACCGCGTGCGCGACGAGCGGCGATGAGGTGGTAAGCATAGGGGATAAAGAAAATACCGATGCAAGTAGCGGCCAACATGCCGCCAATCACGCAGATACCGACTGTCTGGCGAGCAACGGCGCCAGCACCACTCGCCAAGGCCAAAGGCACACAGCCCAGAATGAAGGCAAAACTCGTCATGAGGATAGGGCGCAAGCGCATGCGGGCCCCGGCAAGCGTGGCACGCAACAACGGCATGCCCTCCTGCACCCGATTTTGGGCAAACTCTACCACTAAAACAGCATTTTTGGCAGCCAGACCAATGAGCATGATAAGCCCGATTTCCGCATAGAGATTGAGCTGCATTCCCGCCAGCAGCAAGGCAAGCAAAGCCCCTAGGATAGCCACCGGGACCGACAGAACGACCGCCAAGGGCAAAGCCCAACTCTCATACAATGAAGCGAGCAAAAGATAAGCAAAAACGGCAGAAAGAGCAAAAATGCTCCCGAGGCCAATTTGTTGAGCCGTGCGGGCTTCCTGATAGCTCATACCGGAATAGTCATACCCCATATCACCCGGCATCGATTCGCGGAACACGCGCTCGATGGCATCCATAGCTTGGCTACCGGAAATGCCGGGGGCAGCAGTAATATTGAGCATAGAGGCATTGTACATATTGTGGCGGATGAGGAAATCCGGGCCGGTGCGCTGCTGCACCTCCACCAAGGCGCTGAGCGGCACCTGCGCGCCCTTGGCTCCCGGTAAATAGAAATCCGCCAGTTGGTCGATATTCATACGCGAAGAAGCCTCTGCCTGCATGTAGACGCTGTATTGGTAGCCGAAGATGTTGAAATAATTGAGCATCCGGCTGCCCAAGAAGGTCTGAAGGGTGGAGTAAGCCGTCTCCGGATTCACCCCTTGGGTGATGGCCTTATCAGAATCAAAACGGAGGAAATACTGGGGGGTATCATTGGCCATCAGATTTTGCACGGCGGCAATTTCCGGGCATTGTTGCAGGGAGAGAATAAAGGCATTCGTCTGCTCGGCCAAGTAATTCGCCCCGCGCCCGGCGCGGTCCTCCAGCATGAGGGTGATATCGGAGCTGGCGCCAATGCCTGGGATAGGAGGCGGGGTGATGGTGAAAGCCAGGCCCCCGTTGGGCAGAGCATTCATTTTCTGCTGCAAGAGAGCAGCCAGGGCAGCAGCATTCTCGGTGTCGGGATGACGCATATCCCAGGGTTTCAGGTCTACAAAGAAGAAAGCGTTGTTGGGGCTTTGCACCCCGGTGAGGAGGTTGAAGCCCCCCACCATGACCACACCGCTGATGGCAGGCATGCGCAGCAACTCCTGCACAACCTGCTGCCCCGCCTCCTCTGTAACCCCGAGGGATGACCCGGGCGGCATTTGCAAGGAGGTGAAGAAGTAGCCCTCATCCTCCTGTGGCAAAAAAGCGGCAGGCACCTGCCGAGCAGCCGGGTATATGCAAAGAGCCAACATGATAAGAGCCAATGCTGTGAAGCCCCCGCGGCGAATCATGCACCCGCTCATACGGGCATAGCGATTGCGGAAACGCTGCACCCCCCGGTTGAAACGGCGCCCGGCACGAGCCAACAGGCCGGTAGAGGCCTGTGCCGGGCGCAAAAGTAAAGCTGCCATGGCCGGGCTGAGACTCAGCGCACAAAAGGCAGAAAGAAGAATGGAAACGCCTATTGTGACAGAAAATTGCGTGAAAATGCGCCCGGTAATCCCCGGCAACAGCATGCAAGGGAAAAAGACAGCCGCCAGTACCAGGGCAGTCGTCATCACCGGGCCGGCCACCTCCCGCATGGCCGCTTGTGTAGCCGGAATGGGGCTTTCCCCACGGTCCAAATGAGTCTGCACCGCCTCTACGACAACAATAGCATCATCCACCACCAAACCAATGGCAAGCACCAAACCCATGAGGCACACGGTGTTTATCTCCATACCAAAAAGAGGGAAAAAGAGGAAGGTGCCAACAATACTCACCGGCACTGCCGCCAAGGGAATGATGGTGGCACGCCAACCTTGCAGGAAGACAAAGACGACGAGCATCACCAAGGCCAAGGCAATGAGAAGAGTCTCCCAAATTTCAACAATACCCAGCTGCACACTTTCTGTTGTATTGAGCGCCACCTTCAATTCCAAGCCCGGTGCTAAGCTCAACCCGGCGAGTGTCTTTTCTGCCGCCTGCACTGTTTCCAAAGCATTGCTGCCGGGGCTTTGGTAAATGGCCAAAATGGCACAGGACTCCCCATTGTAGGTTGAACGCATGGAATACGACTCTGCCCCCAGCTCGACACGGGCTACATCCCGCAGGCGCACGGTGGCATCCGGGGTGGCACGCAAGATGATATCCGCAAATTCCTCCGGGGAGGAAAGGCGACCGGCCCCCCGCACGGTATAAGTCGTTTTTTGCCCCGGCACAGCCGGGGAGGCGCCCACTTTGCCGATGGGGTTGACGCGGTTTTGCTCCTGCACGGCATTTTGCACCTGCTCTACGCTCATGCCCAATGCAGCTAGTTTTTCGGGTTGCAGCCAAATGCGCATAGCGTATTCCCCGGCACCGAAGACCTGCACATTGCCCACGCCGGGAGTGCGCAGCAGGGGGTTGACGAGGTTGATATAGGCATAGTTGGCCATCCAGGTGCTATCATACTCTCCCCCGGGAGAGCGCAGCACATACAGCAACACAGGGGAGCCATTCTGCGTGCGGATGGTGATACCAGTCTCTTGCACCTCTGCCGGGAGCTGGGCGGTGGATTGAGCATAGCGCAAATAAGCGAGCACTTGGTCCATATCCGGCTTGCTCCCCACCTCGAAGAGAATTTGCAGGTTCATAGCCCCTTCGTTGGTGGAGGTACTGGTCATATACTCCATCCCCTCTACACCGCTCATCTGCTGCTCAATAGGGGCTGCAACGGAATCAACAACCGTAAAGCAATCTGCCCCCCGCATAATTGGCCATGATACTCACCTGCGTAGGCACAATATCGGGATACTGAGCTACTGGCAACGATAAGGCGGTGATAAACCCGCCCAAGGTAAGCATGATGGCCACACAAATGGCCACCACCGGTCTGCGGATAAAAAAATTGTACATGGCTCACCTGTGCAGACAGATAAGCCATGAAAAATGGTGAATATACGCTAGATTTTCCGCCCCGCCTGTGCGAGACTCAGCGGCGAAGATACTCTTGAGCACGCCCATTGCCGCGGGCTGCAGCGTGGTGAATCCACTCCACCGCCTTGGCATAGCCTTGCTCCGCTGCGGCGCAGTACCACCGCACCGCCTCATCCAAATCTTTTTTCACGCCTATGCCGCGGTCGTAAAACGTACCCAGCATGGTCTGGGCTTTCGCATCCCCCTGTTCGGCAGCAGCTGTCCACCACCGCACCGCCTCCCGTGCATCTCTCTCAAGCCCGTAGCCTTGGGCATAGCAAGCACCTAAGTTGAACTGAGCTTTGGAGTACCCCTGCTCTGCTGCCGCGCGATACCAGCGCACCGCTTCCGTCAAATCTTTTTCCACCCCGGTCCCTTCCACATAGCACCCGCCCATATTGCATTGAGCCGCCGCCACGCCTTGCTCTGCCGCCGCACGCCACCAACTCGCCGCAGCAGCTGCATTTTTGACAACACCAATACCACCGGCATAGCAATCGCCCAAGCGAAGCTGCGCCCCGGCATGCCCGGCATCTGCAGCGGTGCGATACCAACGCACGGCCTCCGCTGCGTTTTGCGGCACCCCCAAGCCGGTTTCACTGCATACCCCCATCGTGTAGCAAGCCTCTGCGTTCCCCACCTTGGCAGAGCGCTGTTCACAGCGAATAGCTTCAGCCAAGACCTCGCTATTAGCTTGGCGCAACCCTTGGGCTGCGGCTTTGTGATACCATTTGGTTGCCACGGCTGCATCCTGGGGCACCCCCCAACCTTGTGCATAGCATGTGGCCAGATTATATTGAGCAGCTGCGTGCCCTTGGATGGCTGCTGCGCGGTACCACCTGGCGGCTTCTGCTGCATGGCGCTGTACACCCAGGCCTTGCTGGTAACACGCTCCTAAGTTATTTTGAGCAGCTGCGTGCCCCTGCTCAGCCGCAGCGCGATACCAACGCGCAGCTTCTTCCACGTTTTGCTCCACCCCTTTGCCCTTGGCATAACAAGTAGCCAGCTGAAATTGGGCGACGGCTTCCCCCTGATCAGCTGCAGCTCGGTACCACTTGGCTGCTAAACCTTGGTCTGCCACCACTCCGCACCCCTGTGCATAACAAGCCCCCAGCACCAATTGCGCGCGCGCTATACCTTTCTCTGCCGCCCGGCCATACCAGCGCACCGCTTCTTCCATACTTTGCTCCACTCCGTTTCCGTGGTGATAACAAAAGCCAAGATTGTACTGCGCGGTGGCATCTCCCTGTTCTGCGGCAGCGCGGTATTGTTCTGCCGTCACGGCCTTGGCATCGGGTACCGGCCCATCACTGTTTGCCAAGCATATTCCCCCGCACAAAAGCGCCAGGATGATAGTGAAATGGAGTCTTTTCATACGCAGAAGTAGTCTTGCCAGCCTTTCACTCATGCTACATCATCCCAAATGCTCACGTCAAGCAAAATCAATTACAGCAGATGGGGAGAATCATAGCTGTCCAAAAAGCGTTCTAAAGAAAGAGGGGGCCATGAGGAAAAAAATATCAACGAAATAAAAGAAAACAAAAATGGAGATTGAGTTCTGGGGTGCCAGCTATTAAACTGGCGGTGCTAAAAAAAAATGAACCAA
>JAFQGD010000035.1 GCA_017398355.1 Akkermansia sp.
CTCTTTACCTCTTTACCTCTTTACCTTTTTACCTCTTACCTTTTTACCTCTTACCTCCTTACCTCCTTACCTCTTACCTCCTTACCTCTTTACCTCTTTACCTCTTACCTCTTACCTCTTACCTCTTACCTCTTTACCTCTTACCTTCTTACCTTTTTACCTCTTACCTTTTTAAGGTAATGCGCTGCTGCGCAGCTAGGTAATCAAAGGTAATCAAAGGTAATCAAAGGTAATCAAAGGTAATCAGAGGTAAGCAAAGGTAAGCAAAGGTAAGCAGAGGTAATCTATCCCCACCCACTTCTCACCTTTTTTCATTTTTTGCCACACACAGAGCAGACGATAACATGCGCCGCAAAGAGCAACAATATAACCAACACGTCTGCATTTCATCTTCAGAGACAATTTCAGCACGCCGCAACAATTCCAGCCAGTATTCGCTCTCGAAGCATTCCTTAAGGGCGATTTGATACTTCGCTATAAAATCTGCCTTGCTACTCCCATACTTTCCTTCTCTGATATTGGCGCCTACACTTGTAGCAGCACGAAGCAGCTGGTTTGTCAGCACACTACGCCGCGTAATTTTATCACACAACTTAATTGTTTCTATGGCAAACAGCATAGATTGCTCCAACAACTGGCTCTCTTTCATAACGCTATTTCTTGAGGTAATGCCCTTCTTACCTATTTACCTATTTACCTATTTACCTTTTACCTTTTACCTTCTTACCTTTTACCTCTTACCTTCTTACCTCTTACATTTTGAAGGTAATGCGCTGCTGCGCAGCTAGGTAATCAAAGGTAAGCTAAGGTAATCAAAGGTAAGCAAAGGTAAGCAGAGGTAAGCATAGGGCATTGCCCCCATGCACCGATGAAGGGCGCATGGGGGCAATGGTATAGACTTAGCGACGGCGGCGACGAGCCGCGAGAGCAGCCAGTGCCAGTATGCTCAGCGTCGTTGTGGTCGGCTCGGGGATGGAGTCGGTGGCAAAGTAGATGCTGCCCACATTGGCCACGGCGGTTTCCGTGGGGGCCAGGTAGTAGGCGGTCATCGCGTTGCCGTTCATCATACCGGTGATGGTGATGTTATCCGTCCAATCCACGTTCACATCTGCAAAGCTCAGCTCAATGAGGTCGATATTGTCAATCTGCACATCGGTCAGCAGGGAGCTGAAGTCGATGGTGAGCGAGCTACCGGCATTGAGTGTCAGGCTGCGCAGGGCGTTGCTTGTCACCGCCAGCGTGGAGAAATCACCCGCCATCTGCACCTTGGTTGCGGTTCCATCCAAGGATACGAGCGTATTCTGTGCCAAGGTCGCGGCTTGGCCTGCCACTTCAGCATTGCCGCTACCCAGCACCACGGTGGTATTGGTGGCGGTCAGGTTGGTCACCCCGGCTGTGCGGGCAGCAAAGGTGGCCGCCGTCTGGCCGGTGATGCGGCTGGATTCGGAGATAATCATGTTATCCACCGTCAGGCTCGCGCCCTGGGCAATGGTGATAAGGCTGTTGTTCACCGTGGCGGCGGCATTCTCATCCGTACCCGCAATGGTAGCGGCACCATCGGTATGGGAGATGCGCACCGCGCCGTCCACCGTGGCGGCATTCGCGCCATCAGCAGCGGTGATGGTGGCAATATCCGAATACGTGCTGCTTGTCGGGGCAGATACCACCGTTGCAGAAGATACCGCCAGACCTGCGCCCTGCTCCACCTCCAGGCCACCGCTCAGGGTAGCCGTGTTGGCCAGGTGTGCCGTGCCATGACCGGCTACCTTCAGCACGGCCTCTGTGCCTGCCTTATATGTCATCTCGCGGGTGAACACCATATCGGTGCCGTTGTCCGTCTCCGACACCTCGAAGGTATCAGCATCATAGGTGGCGGCATCGGTATCAATCGTGGCGGTACCGCCAATCTCTACCTTTTGCAGCATGTAGATATCCTCGCCGCGAGAGCTATCTGCAATGCCACCCACAGTCGCACCATCTGCAAGCTTGAGGGTTACATCGTTATCGCCATCCAGTGCGCGGCCACTTTCATACGAAGCGATATTCACGCGGCCGCCGCCCTCTACATTGTAGATGATAGCGGTGCTGGTTCCCCCTTCCGCGGTGCCGTCCAGCATGTTGACCGTACCGCCGGATTTCACATTGAAAGTACCCGTACCACCGGCCACGGAGAAGCGGCTGTTGGCCGTCAGTGTACCCGCCACGTCAATGACCGTATTCTTTGTCGAGCTATCATTTGTCGTAATCTGGAAGTCACCATAGTTATTGCCGGTTGTCGTGGCCGTGCCGGATGCAGTATTCGTTGTTCCGGTAATGACAAATGTATTACCGCTCTTGATATCAAGCTTGCTTTCACCGGTGAGGGCCAAGCCCTTCACATACACCGTACCGCCGGTGGTAGCATCATCATCGCCAATGTTGAGCGTACCGCTCACGGCGTACAGAGAACCGCGATCATCCAGCACACCCCCGTTGGTCGGGATGATAGTGGTGGTAGCCGTAGCACTTGTCGTACCCAGCACGCGGGAACCCTCGCTTTGGGTCACGCCATCCGTCACCTTCACGGTGGCAGTATCCACCGTCAGGGTGCTACCGGCACCCAGGGTCATGCTACCGGCGGTCACATTGCTGCCGGTCACCTTGGCATTGGCATTGGAGTCGATGCTCAGCCCGGCAATGTTCACCGCAGTATCAGCCTGCAACACAGCTTGGGCAGTCGTGGCAGCCAGCGCAATCGTGGCATTCGCTGCGGCATTTTGTTGCCCCAGCACCAAAATGGCAGATTTATCAGCACTTGCCCAAGAACCATCCAGCAGCTTGTACGTGCCGGCAAAGGTGTTATCCGCACCGGTAATCTTGTAAATAGCATCATTACCGCCTGTGGGGGAGTACATCTCCACCGTACCGGCACCCTCCAGCAAGCCGGAGAATTCCAGCGTCTTGGCCCAATACTGCTGAATCTTCACCGTGCCGGTGCTATCAAACGTACCGGCGGCGGCATCTTGCACGTTGAAGCGGATAGGACCTGCGTATGCGATATTGCCGTCAACATTATTCAAGGTCGATCCACTCATCAAATCCAGTGCAGAACTGAACTGTCGGGAGCCTTCGTCCACATGAATGCCATTGCCACCATAGCCGAACGAGGTCGTAAAGGTGGCACCATTGCGCACAATCACCTTCTCTGCGCCGAAATCAGCCGGGGCACCGGTACCGCCAGTCGAGGTCGAACCCACCTGCAGCGTACCGCTCGTGATATCTACCGTGCCGGTGAAGGCACCCAACACAGCAGCATCTCCCTCTCCGGTGGCAAAGGCCGTGTTGCCACTGCCCAAATTCAGCACCAACGTACCCGCGCCACTTACCTTGCCAAGCACACCATCGCTGCCGCCCAAGGCCTGCAGCTTGGTGATGGTGAGCATACCACCTTCTTCAATCTCCGTGCCGCCGGTATAGGTATTGGTGGTAGAGATGGTCAGATCAGCTCCGTTTTCCACGGTAAGCTTGCCGCTACCGGCAATGGAGCCCTCGCCCACAAAGGCGTAGCCCGTGCCGGTTACGGTGATGCCATCCGGTGTCACCGTGCCGGAGATGGTGATTTCCTCACCTACTCCCGCAAAGATAGCCTTGGCCGTGCCGCTATAAGCTACATTGTCGGTATTCTCGCCGCCATTCCAAGAGGTTTCGCCATCGGCAGCCACCCAGGTGTTGGTGTCGCTGAAGTCCGTATCCCACAGCAGCCCGGCGTATGCCACGTTGATGCTCACCAGGCCCGCATCATTGACGCTGGCTGTCACGTTGAACATGTCCGCATTGTAGCCGGACAGGGTCACGGTATCGGCGCTGACGCCGACGGCGCCTTGGAAGAGGTCGTAAGTGCCGAGAGCCAAGTTATCCAAGCGGAAGTTCAGGGCACCATTGTAGGCATCGGCGGTGACAATCGCCGGTGCAGAGCTTAAATCGTAGGCAAAGCCCGCGCCATCTGCAAGAGTCAACTCGCTCAGGCTCAGCGCCTGCTGCGCCTGCACCCAACCGCCTTGGATATCCAACCCGGCCAGGGTCTTATCCGCCACGTTGAATACCAGCATACCCTCACCGGTCTTGGTGATAGCGCCGTTGGCTCCCTCTGCCGGGGTGAAGTTGATGTTACCCGCCAGCGTGATGCTCTTGTCCGCAGCCGTTTCAAAGGTCACGCCGTAGATATGGAAATTTTCCGCAGAACCGGCATCCATCAGCCAGCTGCTTTCCCCGGCCACCAGTGTACCGCCGGTAAGGGAAACTTCACCCTTCTCGATAGCACCTGTTCCGTTGGTACCATCATTCAGCTTCTGTATCACATTAGTAGCGGCACTAGCCGGGGCAAACTCCACACGACCGCCGGTCATGATAAAGGCATTGCCCGTGCGGGGATTACCATCTCGGCGGAAGGTGATGCCCGAGGTCTTCACCTCGCCCCCTTCTACCACAAAGCGAGCAGTGTAACCGGAGCCCGTACTATCATGCCCCAGTTTGATACCACCATTGGCATGGAGCACCGCACCATCCTGCACCACCATCTCTTGCTTGTTGGTGAGCCAAAGCGTGCCGCCTACGGTCAGATCAGCGCCATCAGCCACCAGATATTTGCGGTAACCATTGTTGCCGGTGGTATCCCAAGAGTTGATTTGCCATTTTCCGGTAATTTCAACGGCATCATCTATCGTAATAACTCGCTGCGTCTCTCCATTACCCTGGTAGTTGTATACAACATCTCCCTCCACCAGCAACTTACCCGTGCCGGAGGTTTCCAGTTTACTCAGCACACTAATGAAGGTAGGAGTATCCTGCGGCTGCTCTGTACTATTGCCCGTAAACTTAAGCACACCCTCGCTCACATGGAGCGTGGTGGAGATATTGCTGCTGTTGAGAGCCCCCAAATTCAGCGTACCCGCGCCGGTCTTGAGCAGTTCACCGCTGCCGGCGATAGCATTGGTGAATTCAATTTCCTGCCCGGCGGCCACATCGTAACCCAGCGTGCCATCCACCGTCACGCCACCGGCAAAGGTGGCAGCTTGGGTGAGCGTGGCGCTCGCGCCGCTGTGTACTCGCAGGCTACCGGTGGAGGCGATGGTGCCGCCGCTCAGGGTGTAGCCGGTACCGCGCACAATGATATCGCCGGGGGCCACGGTGCCGTCAATGGTCACGGTTTCGCCGGCGCCGTCAAAGGTCACTTTGCTGCCATCTGTGTAGGTGGTAGCGGTGGCGGCATCGTTCCAGTTGGCATCGGTGGTGTTCCAGGTATCCGTGGCACCGGCGGTGTTCCACACCAGCCCGGTGTAGTACACGCCGATGCTCACCAAGCCGCTCTCGCTCACGCTCGTGGCGGTTCGGTAGGTGTTCGTGTCGTACGTACCGGTCAGCGTCACTTGGGCCGCGCTCATGCCGGCTGCAGCTTGGAACACATCGTATGTACCAACACCCGCGATGTTATCCAGACGGAAGGTGATGGCATCGTTGTAGCCATTGGCTGTCACCATGGCGGGGGTGCTGCCCAGGTCGTACACAAAGCCTGCGCCCTCAGCCACGCTCAACGCACCCACGGTCAGGCCTTGGGTAGCTGCCACAAAGCCGGCTTGCACATCCAGCGCCGCCAGATTCAGGTTCGCGGCGCTCAGCGTTGCGGTGTTAGCACCTGCTTTCACCACCGTGCCCGCGCCGGAGATAGCCTTGCCATAGCTCACCGCTGCCGTATCGGCCAGCAGCTTGAAGGTGGCTCCCTCGTTCACCGTCACCGCGCTGTTCAGCGCACCGCCGTTGGCGAGTGTCAGCGTACCGGCTTGTACGGTGGTGGCGGCAGTATAGGTGTTCGCTCCGCTCAACACCAACTCACCGAGCCCAGTCTTGGTGAAGGTCATATCACCATTAGCTGCGGGATCACCGTTGATGTAATCGCCGTTCTTCTGCGCAATGACGCTACTGATATTCAATTGCGCATTTTCCTGCACATCGAACACGTTCTTTCGCTGACGCAAAGAAATTGTAACGGTATTAATCGAGGAATCAGTAGGAGCTTCTGCCGTGGCACCATCCGCAGCAAGCGCCGTTATCGTAGAATATCCGCGTGTGCTGCCGCCATAGCCCAAGTCGAAGTTAGAACCACTACTACCGGTCATGGTACCGCCTTGCAGGTTGATAGCAATGCCCGAACCGGTCTGATTCGCTGTACTCACAACATTAAACGTGCCGCCCTCATACACATTGATGGCAGAAACCGTGTTGTTGGAGCTTCCCCAACCGGTAGCGTCACCGGCGTTAAGCTTCAGGGTGCCATACACATCAATCTCGCCAACCATGCCGCCTTCTTGCCCACCGGCATTCACGGTAAGTGAGCCGGTAGCTCCAATCGTGGTACCGCCGGTGTAGCGCTTAGCCCCGGAATAAACGACGTTAGCATCAATGATATTCACCGCCAGCGGGCCGCTGGCCCCATCATCCGTCATGGTGGCGGAGATCTTGATGGGGTTGCGGTCTTCATGCGTCTTGCCGATGTTCAGCACACCAGAACCGGTGATAGAGCCTTGAATATCCGTATCCGAACCCGTGCTGGAGCCATTGATGGTACCCGAGCCATCTACCGTAATGGCTGCATTAAGCTGGTGGTAGGAACCACCGCCATTATTCAATTCCACCGTACCGCCTTGCAGCAACAAACGTGTGGCAGTCAAGCCCGTGCCCCAGCCCAAACTCAACGTGCCGCTCTCTTTCACGGTGATGTCCGTGATATTCGTCCAGTTGGTTTGTTCCCCCAGAGTCAGCTTACCGTTGGCTACCACCAGGTTCTCCACAGTCAGGGAGCCGCTGCCGTTCAGTGTCACCTGGGCGTTGTTCAGGATAGACACCGTGCCGACGGTCACCGCATCGCCCACGCTCACGGTAGCATCGGTGTTGAAGATGGCATCCTTGCCGGTGGCCCAAGAGGCGTTGTTGGAGGCATCCTCATCTGCCACCAAGTCCCAGTTGGCAGAGGTCCAGGCACTGTCTGCTGCGTCTTCGCCATCTGTAGCGCCGCCAACCCAGGTGTACACGCTGTCGTTGGTGTAGTTCAGAACCAAGCCGGTGGAGGTAGCACTCAGCGTAGCAGTACCGCTGCCGTTGTAGGTAAAGACATTCTCCGCTGCCACACCGGACCAATCGCCCGCCGCCAGCAGGTAGTTACCCGTGGCCAGCGCCCCGCTCAGTTTAGTGAAGTCCAGCGTCACCGTCGCGCCGCCACCTTCACCCACCGTAGCTGCACTCGTCAGCGTCAGCGCTGCGGTGCTGCCATTGAGCAGAGAAGCATCAAACACCATCTCGCCGCCTGCCAGCGCGATGCCGCCCAGCTGCACAGCATTTTCTGTCCCGGTGAGCACGGAGAGCACCTGCCCGCTGCCCAGCGTGTAGCTACCGTCCAGAGTCAAGCTGCCACCCGTCACGCTGATGTTGCCATTCACCACGGAGTCGGTATGGCTGAGCACCAGCGTACCGTTGTTGACTGTGACAGCACCCACATTGGCTACACCGCTAAAGGTCTGGCTGCCGCTGCCGGTCTTCACCAAGTTCAGGATGGAGGTATTCGTCTTGAGCACCGTGCCCGTGAAGGTGTAATTGCCCCCTTCTGCCACATTGAGCGTCAGCGTGCGTTCAGCGGCATTCTGCACCCAGCCGGTATCAAAGCCCAAAGCATCAGCCATGTCACGTTGGCCGGGGTTGATGGAACCGGAGAACAGGGTGTACTGGTTGTCACGCGAGACCACGTTGCCCTGCGCATCCGTATTCGAGCTATTCAAACCGGCAATGGTGGTCTTATCCGCGTTGATACCCACAGCATATTCCGCCGTAGCGGAATCGGGCAGCTCAATATCAATCACCGCATTCTTGGCAATGTCTGCATTCTCAATGATGAGGGCTGCACCTCGCTTCACGCCACTATTTGTACCATCCATCGTGATGGTACCGGCAAAATTGCCTGCATTTGCCGTGGCAGAACCCAGTTTCACCAGCGAGAAGTTATCTGCGCTGTGGTTGAAATCCAACACCAGCTGAGAAGTGCCACCCGCATTGCTGTTCTTGAGTGTACCGATGCTCACAGCACCACCAAAGTTCGTTTCTTTGATTGTTGCCTTGGCCCCGGTCAATTCTATGGTTCCCAAGTGCGTGTAGGTATTGGGAACAGCACCGGAGTACTGGGTGAGAACAGCCCCGTTGCCCAGATTCACCGTGTCAATCAACTTGTTGGCACCCGAGCCGGCTGCCGTATTCCACAGCTGCACCGTGCCACCTGTCTGGGTCAGCGTACCGAGTGTCAAATCACCTTGGAACTTGGTCGTACCGCCGGAGATGGTGGCCGTTTCAATCGAGGTAGTACCGTTGAAGTTCTGCGTACCATTGGAGACAGTGAGAGTACCCAATATGGTAGCAGCTGCAAAGTTGCTAGTTGCATTACCATCACTCTTGAATCCGGCCAAATTCACCGTATTGTTAAAGAGCAGCGTGCCGCCGCCCTTGCGGTACCAAGAACCGGTACCGATAACAATACCATTCACCGTCAAATTGGCATTATTATTTTGGTGTACCTGCATCTCCGTAGTATCCACCACCACACCAGCATTCAAGAACACGGATTTGCCACCGGTGACCTGCATGTGCACATCGCTGCCCAGGTGCAGCGTGCTACCCAGCAACACAACGTTGTCATCTGTAGTCTCCGTAGCGGTGCCTCCGGCTGCGTATTCCGCCGTGGCGGTGTACAGGTCAAACTTGCCTTCCTTCAGGTACGTGGTGCCTGAGAAATTCTCTAAACGGAACTTATTGCCGTAATCAGCTTGGGCTTTATCCAAGGTGAGCTCCAGCGTGCCGTTACCCGTGATGTGGGATGCCACAAACTCGGACTTTTGAGTTTCCAAAGCCAAGGTAGCACCCGAGCCAATCTCGATAGCGGAGGCAGTAAGGGCTGCCGTTTCAGTGAGGGTGAGGGTGGCCCCCTCGCGCACGATGAGCTTGCTTGCGCTCACGGCCTCGCTCACGGTCACGTTGGCATCCGTTTCAAAGATAGCCACCTTGTCTGCCACAAAGGCCATATTGCCATCTGCCGAGCCATCGGGCGTAGTATCCCAATTGGTATCGGCATAGCTCCAGTTGCCGTTGCCAGCATCCCAGGTGTAGAGCAGGTTGGACACATAGTCCACATACAAGCCGGAATCCGTGGTCACCACCGTGGCGGAGCCATTGCTCAGACCGCCGGTAGTGAAGGAGAGTTCGCCACCGGTTGACCAGTTGCCGGCAGACAGCATGTAGCGGCCGCTTTCCAACTGCCCCTCATTGGTGAAGGTGATGGTCTGGTCGGTCGTACCCTCGCTCAGGCTCAGCGTGCCCACGCTCAGCGCGGCAGTATCGGCGCTCAGCGCGGTGGCATCGAAGATGATCTCACCACCCGCCAGCTCCAAGCCGGCCAAAGATGCGGCCTCGCTCGTGGCGGTGGCAATGCTCAGGCTCTGCCCCGCACCCAGCGTGTAGGTGCCATCGAAATCCAGTGCACCGCCGGAGACGGTGATATCCCCGCTCACGGTGGAGGCAGCGTTGGTCAGCTCCAGCGTACCGGACTGCACACCCACATCGCCCACATGAGCCACACCGCTGAAGGTCTGCGTATCCGTGCCGTTCATCAGTAGGTTCAGGTGCTCGGTTTCATCGGCTATGCCCACCGTACCGGCAAAGATACCACCTGCACCGGCTATCGTCAGCGTGTTAGAAGCGGTGGAGGCGGGCATAGTATTGGTAGATGACGTTGCTACATCACCGGAGTACATATGCGCGTTGGCGTTACCACTCAAACCGGCAATCTGGGCATTGCTCGTGTTGACCACTAAAGTGGCGTACATTTGATCGGTGGCACCCTCCAGCGATATGGTAGCACTCTTTGCGGCAGTATCGGAAGACAGAACCAAATACGCTTGATAATTACCATTATGCCCCCATGTCATATCAACACCTGTTCGGTTCAGCTTAATCGTGCCACTGAAGTCATTATCCCCGCCCAGAATCAATCGGGATGTAGTGTTGTGTTGAGTAGAAGATTTCCAAGTCAAATCACCCTCACCGGAAAGGCTGTTGATGTTCCAGATGGTATTCCAGTTTTTCTGCTGAAGCTCCAAGGTGTTGTTGGCGGCAATCGACACGCTGTTGAGCGTGCGGTGCATACTCTCACCACTGGAGTCATTTCGAATAATGCTGGTGGAGGGAGCCCCTGCCGTAGCGGCGGTGTTGTTGACCACAATACCACTGTATACCGTCTGGTATGTGGCCTCACGAGGCGCACTCTCATTTCCTGCCAAGTTCAGCTGCAAATTGCCCCCTGCTAGGGTGATGGTACTTGTTTCACCTTCCGTACCGATGTCGGACGAAACTTTCAGCGTGCCGGCTTTCACGTTGACAGCTGAATCCGCACCCAGAGAGAGGGTAGACGCTGCATTCAGTGTAACATCACCGCCATTCAAATTCAACTCCGCACCGGCAGCCAAGGATATGTCAAGATCCGGGGTGTTGTTACCGCTCCCGGATGAGGCAACCACACCGTTTGTCGTAGTGAGATTCAGGGTAGCGTTTTCAGCTAAATCAATGGTAGCCGGGCGCCAGTATTGCAGGCTCTTCACATTCATGTTGAGTGTAGAGCCGCTCAGCAAATCAATACTGCCGTTGTCTGCATTGTGGAAATGCACATCATCCACCGTGGAGAAGGAAGCCGTAGCATCCTGCATGGTGGTGAGGGAGCCTTGGATCCAGTATGCACCGCCGTTGCCTTGTGTGCGGTTGAAGGAGGCCCCATCGCCCAAGGCAAGCTTGCCGCCGGGGGCAATGGTGATATTGCTCGTGCCGCTCACATTCACCGTACCCTCCACATTCAAGGTACCGGAAATTGTACGCTGAGACGAGGCATCGAAGCTATATTCAGAATTCCCGGCGAGGGTCAGGGTGGCGCCGCTATTCACGGTGTAGACCATGGTCTGCGTGTTGCTGCCCGTGAGCTTGAGGGTGCCTTCATTCACCGTCACGCCGGAGACGGCGAGGTTGCCGGAGAGGGTGACGGAGCCGCCGTCTGTCTTCGTGAGGGTACCGGTGGTAGTGCCCTCTGCCAAGGTGAAATCCGTGGTGAGTGTGGTAGTTCCTTCCACTTGGCCATAGACCTGCAAGGACAAATCACCGTGCATCACGATATCACCCTTGGTGGGGGCGAGGGTAGCCTCTGTGCTGCGGATGACAAGCCGACTACCGGCATCCATGTGCAGGTTGGCACCTTGCAGGTTGGTCTGCTCGCCATCGTTGGTGTACATATTGAGTGCCAAATGGCCATGGATATACAAATCCTGCAAGGTGGAGCCATCCGACAGGTGAACGCGGCCGTCTTCATTGTGATCATCCGCACCATCTGCCTGCCAGGTGTAGAGGTGCAGTTGGCTGCCCGCATCACCCGTGACCAGACCGGAGAAGGCGCCGTAGCGGTAGTCGTCAGAGCCAATGGTGAGCTTGGCTGCGTTGGAAAGCTCGATGGGAGCGGAGGGGTTGGCGGGGGTGAGCTTGATGATGGTCAGCTCGGAGCCATCTACGGTGATCGACCCGGTGGTGATGGGGATGTCAATCTGCTCAATGACAGAGGCCTCGCCGCCATCGATTACGCTCAACTGCCCGGAAAGGGTGATGGAGCCATCGCCGCTGAAGCTGTAGCCACCGCCGGAGATTTCCATGCCACCCACGGAAACGGCCTCGGAGACATTCACGCTCTTGTTGGCAGCGGTGCTGTTAAAGATAGCCGTGGCCCCTTCACCCACCATGCTTGTGCCATACACGGAGAAAGCGTCTGCGCTCCAGGTGTTGTGATCCGCATCACCCGCCCAGATGTTGGAATCAGTGTTTTCAACCTCGGAAAGCACGAGGTAAAGGCCGTCTTCTGCCGTACGGACGGAGGAGAACAGCTCGGCAGACTCACCGCCGCTGCGTGCCAGGCCAAAGGTCTGCACGGCGGCCTCTTGCACCGCCACAGATACGCCGCCCGCGCTCACGTTGGCAAAGTTGCCGCCCAGCAGCAGGTATTCGCCCGCCTCTTTGGGCATGCCGCCTGCCAACAAGATGGTGAGGGCATCCCCCTGCACCGTGCCGTCGATGTTCAGCGCCGGGGTATACCCCTCCTCGGTGGAAAGAGTACTGCCCCACAGCTCGATGACGCCGCCGTTGAGCGTCAGCCCGCCCAGCGTGCTCTGCTTGTAGGACAGCACAGAAAGGGTGTTGCCTTGGTTGAGGGTGTAGGTACCCGCCATGTCCAGCACACCATCGCCCGTTTCCGTGCCAATGGAGATGTTGCCCACAATCTGCGCATCTGCATGGGTAAGAGCCAACGTGCCGCCCTGCACGGACACATCATCCACCTTCACCGTGGCATTGGAGAATGTCTGCGCGTTGGTGCCGATTTTTTCGATAGAGCCGATAAGGGCTGTGTTGAACGTACCGCCATAGGTGGCATCAACCGCATCGTGCGCACCCACGGTAAGAGTTTTCTTGTTGAGGCTCAACACACCGTACTCGCTCGCGGAAGTGATGGAAGAAATCGTCAAATCCTTGTTGAGCAAAAGCTTACCGCTTGTATCCGCATCATAACCGCCGATAGTCACCAACCCTGTACCCAAAGCATTGGCGTGGGAAGTGGTGATAGTGCCGTATTCATGAGTCACGCCACCGGAGAATGAGTTATCGCCGGAGATGGTCGCGTTCACCCCGGGAGAGGTCATGATTTGGATGACACCATCGCCGTCAGAAATAGCTGAAGCCAAGTTCCACGCATGAGATTCTTCATTTGCAAGACTTAAGGTGCGGGTCGCACTGCCTTGGGCAGAAATAGTACCGCCTAATACGCTGCCGCCGTTATATCGACCACCTTTAATGTAAGCCGTACCCAAGAGCTTCACATCTGCATCTATCACGCCAACACCACCGTTGACGATTTCCAACTGACCGGATGCCCCTACAAGAATCTCCGTATTGGTCACGCCACCGCCCCAGTCAAAGCGAAGCGTCTGACAATCACTATACGAACCGGCTGCCAAGTTGATACTTTGCAGCCCCTCGGCCACTTGCACGCCGATTTGCAATTTACCATCCTGCACATCGATTTGCTTGGCGCTGATATCGCTGTACGCTATTTGCAGGGTGCCTGCACCGGATTTGGTGAGGGTGTAATCCGCAGCGCTCAGGGTAGAACGCAGAGCGGTGTCATTGGCCGTTACATTGATGGTGGCATCGCCGGTGAGGGTGACACCGCCGGTCAATTCGCCGGAATTGGTGGTGATGGTACCCGCTGTTTCCACAGCAGAGGACATCGTGGTGTTTGCCCCCATGGCCAAGGTAGCCCCGGCATCCACCTTCACTTTGTCAGCCGCGAATGTTGTCAAATTATCTGCGGTGGTATACACGCCGCTCTTCACATGCAGGGTGCCGATATCAGTGATATTAAGCGTACCGCTTGCGGTAGCATCTTCCTGCCCCCAGTCCACCGTGAGTGTGCCCTCGCCGCTGATGGTGCCGAGGTTCTGGGTGGTGTTGCTGGTGACCACAAGTTCGCCATTTTCGACAACGGTTTTACTCTCCACCGTCACTGTGCCCAACAATGTTGTCGTACTACCACCTTGCTGATACAAATTATCAGTTGTGACGACATAATCTACAGCATTCAGGGTATAATCCTTTTCGAAGGCATTGAAAATCATATTCTCCAGATCCTGTGCCGCAGCCACATTCACTGTCGTATAGTCGGCAGAATCATCGAACACAGCCGTACCTGTCACCTCCGCCCATTCAATAGATGAACCAAATCCGTACGTCTTCCATGAATTTGATTGCTCAGTTGCCGCCCAAATACGGCTATCTGCGCGTTTCACCAGCTCCAACCACAAACCGGAGGCCGTAGCTGTAAAAGTACCGGTCATGTGAGGCATTCCATCCACAGAAATGGATGACGCGCTAATGCCGGACCAATCGCCATCTGCCAAATAATATGTACCAACACCTAAAGTGGAAGTGTTGCTCAGAGATATCGTCAACGCAGAAGTATTTTCGGCGTATGAAACAGCCGTTCCTTCCAAGTTCAGCATGGCGTAATCTGCCCCGGAAACCAATTCCGCTACATCAAAGTTGAGAGAACCACCTCCCAGTACCAAATTAGCGTAGAAATTTGCTGAAGCGTTTGATTCTGCTACATCCAGCACATTGAGCACATGCCCGCTGCCCAAGGTAAAATCAGCATAACCGGCGTAATCCTCGTACCCCACATTAGGAGCCAAGCTCAAGGTTGCACCTTGTGCCACATTCACATCCCCCAACACGGTAAAGGCGCTGGTAAGGTTATTCACCTGCACATTGAGACGGCCTTGCAAAGCCGACAAATCATTCACCACGATGGTAGCCCCATTGAAGGTTTGCGTACCGGCACCATTCATGGTGATATTGAGGGAATTCTCCTCGGTATCAGCCGTGGAGCCGACATGGCCGCCGTATGTATAATCCCCGCTGCCGGTGATGGTGAGGGTAGCTTTGCGGGAAGAAGCAGTAGCGGTGGTGGAGGCGGAGAGCTCAGGCGCGGCACCGGCGAAGATGTGCGCCAGATTAGAGCCTGTGCCTGTACCGGCAGCTTGCCCATCGCTACCTTCGTCTTCATCGAAACAAGTAGACATGGACACATTGCTCATCAAGCCGCCGATGTTCACGTTGTCCGCATTGATGGCGAGAGAAGCGTAAGCTGAAGCCCCGGTACCGGATAAATTGAACGTGGCACCGCTTGCCGCATTTTCGCTGTTGATTTCAACGAAAGCTTGATGCGTGCGATTGGACTGATTGTAGCGGCGCAGCATGTTGATGGAGCCGGAGAAAGCGCCATCGCCGCTCAGAATCAGGCGGGCGGTCTTATCATGCGTGGTGGTGGAATCCCAGTTGATGGTACCCTCGCCGGTGAGCTTATCAAACTGCCAGATGGTGTTCCAGGTGCGCTCAGAAATATTCAGCGTCTTACCGCTACCGATACTGACATGTGAGAAGTGTTTGAGCATGTCCTCGCCCGCACCGCGGCTGGAGAAGCGCACGGAGCTTGCGCCAATATCGAAGGTACCGCCGATGTGCTGGTCGATGGTCTGGTTCAGCTGCAAGCGGGGAGCATTGAACACGAGTGTGCCGCCGCCGATGTTGTTTTCCGCGCCGATGTTGTTTTCCGCGCCGATGTTGTTTTCCGCGGAGTTGAGAATCCAGGATGAACCATTGGTGATGGTACCGGTAGAGCCCGCTGCAGCAGAGATGGTGCCGTTGAAGGTGATGGCATAATCATTGCCGGTACCTGCGCTGAGGGTGCCGCCATCGGCCAGCACCACATTACCATGCATGGTGCGGCCACGGAAGCCCTCCCCATTCCAGGTATTCATATTGAGCACACCGCTGCCTTCCACACGGGTGATACCCGTGGCAGAGAGGGCGTTGTCCACTTGGGTGAAGACAGTACCTTCTTTGATGGTGAGGAGCTCCCAGCTGTAGTTGGTATTGGTGAGGCAAAGCTCACCTGCGCCGATTTTTTCGGCCTTGCCCAGTTGCATCGCGCCGTATTGCGACTGCCCGGAGCCGGTCATATTGAAAATGAGCGTACCATCGGAATTACCCTTGAGCAAGCCACCGACAAAAATTTGCACGTTGTTCAGGGTTTGGGTCGTAGAGCCCACATCGATCACACCACCGCGTGCCACGATCACCCCGGAGGCAGAAGCCAAGGCATTGTCCGCCGTGAAACCGAGCGTGATATCGCCCAACTCCGGGGTGGTATTTGCTTGGTAGCCCTGCACCTTCACTTGCCCGGTGATACCGGATACCGCACCCAAAATAACCTTGCCGCCGCTGCTGTTTTGGCCGTCAATCACCAAGCCATTGGAACCATTGACAGCCAAGGCCTGAGTGAGGGTGAGCGAGCCGGAGCCGCCGCCGAAGCGGTATGTACCGCCCTCTGCCACGGTGACATTGCCGGAGTAGGTGACATTGCCGGAGGCCGAGAGAGCCACCTCGCCATCGTTGCTCATGTCGAAGTTGGCATTGTCGGCGCGATCCAGCAGGATAGCACCTTGGGAACCGCTTTGAATCAGATTCAGCAAAGCCGCAGAATCCGAAGAACCCAACAGGGAGGAACCATACACCAAGTTAATATTAGCACCGCCCAAGGCATTGGTATCAGCAAACGAAAGGGTCACACCGGGGTTGAAGGTGATGGAGCCGATGCTGTTGGATGCGTTGGTGAGGGTGACGATGCCGCCAAGGCCCTGTCCATTACCCAGCACCAAGTTACCGCTGCCGGTGAGCGCAGCATTCACCACCAATTCACCGCCGCCGCCGCCAAGGTTGTATTTATCACCCGCCGGGGAGATGCTTTCCTCTGCCGTGCCGTATTGGATGGTCTTGCCCTCTGCCGCGCCGATGAATAGGCCGGTGTGGCCGCTCATATCAAGCGCCCCCATATCCTCTGTGAGGGACAAGGTGCCGGTGGAAGCAGCATCCACAAGCCCCAAGGCATTAGCCGCCGTGAGCCCGGAAGCCACCTGCAAGGTACCGGCCGAGCCGATGATCCAGCCGCTCTCGCCCACATTGCCGAGAGCCTCGACATTGGCACCGATGAGCAAGCCTTCATCCAGCTTTTTGGTACCGGAGAAGGTATTTTTGCCGGCTAAGGTGAAGCGAGCATCTGCCGAGCCGAGGTCAATTTCCACATTGCCGCTGCCGGTGATATTGCCGGAGTAAGTATTATTGGCGGTGACACCGCTGCCGTATTCCACCCGCATGGTAGCGCCGGCATCCAGGGAGACATTGCCCTTGTGCCCGAAGAACGCGGAGACGTCATCCGTATTCATGAGCGTGGTGCTGCCCTCTACATATTCCTGCGCGTGTTGCACGCCCTCGCGCATGAGGAAGGTGCCGCCGTTTTGCACGGTGATATCGCCGGTGAGGCGGGCGTGGCTGCCCAGCTCGAAGGTGCCGCCGTTTTGCACGGTGACATCGGAGGTGGCATCCGCATAGTGCCAGTCCAAATCGCTGTGGTAGCGGTTGGCGTTCTTACCGGATTCGGAACCGGTGCCGTGTACGGTGTTGGTGCCGGAGAGGGAGAGTGTGCCGCTCTGCACCACCATGCCGCTGCCGGGGGCGGTGAGGCTGGTCTTGATGCTGTGCAGAGCCAGGGATGCACCCTCTCCACCATTATAGATAAATTGAAGGGCGCTATCTTTGCCGTTGTCGGCAAAGGAGCCGAGGAAGGTCTGAGCCCCGCTCTGGGTCCAAGTCAACTCCGTAGTGGAACCGGACTTGAGGTTGGCGACAATGGCTTGTTCATCCAGCGCATGGATGGTAAAGCCGGCGGCAGAGACATCGGCATTGGAGTTATTCCACTCCATGCTGTTGCCGTTCATATCCAACACACCGCCTTGGTGGCCGAAGGTGAAATCGCGGGCAATTTGATTGATATCTGCAATGACAACGGTGGCATAGGTATTGGCCAACACGTTGTAGGCCGCATAGGCAGAGGATTCGCCTGCGGCAGCCGTGCGGTTCAGGTAGGTCTTGCCCGCGCCGCCTACGTTGAGCAGGATGTTGTTGTTGCCCGTGCCCTCGATGTGCAGATTACCTGCCCCCACCTTGCGCCATTCGTACATGTGGTCGGCAGAGCCGGTGAGGGTGGTGTGTACATCTACCCCGGCATCAATCACATAGCCGGCGTGGTTGAATTGGTAGCTGCCATCGCCACCGGAAGAGATGTTGAAGGTGGCAGAAGTGATGGGGTTCTCCTCCGTGCCGCCCAAGCTGAATTGTGCGTAGCCTATGCCCAAATCCACCGTGGCATCGAGGATGATATCCGTGGTGGCCGTGCCGGCGGCAAAGACGAGATTTTCCGTGACAAAGAGGTCGGCATAGGTGAGGTCCTTGCCCTCCGTGGTGTAGGGGGCGGCGTTCAGGTAGGTGTTGTCGTAGTTGAACCAGTTGTCCGTGTCCTTGACCGCGGACAAATCAAGCCAGGTGTTGATACCGATCTGGACACCCACGAAGGAGACGAAGCCATCCACGAAGGAGACGGAGCCATCCTCTGCGACGTCGGTGACTACGCCGCCGGTGACGGTACCCAGCCACTTGGTGGTGCTCACAGTGGCTTCCATGCCGTAGTTGTATGCCACATTCTCGGCAGAAAGCGTATCGCCCTGCGTGGTCACCGCGCCGATGTTCAGGGTAGCGTGGCCGGCATCGCTCTGCACCAGCTTATCGTAGGAGCTGAGAGTCGAGCGCACGTAGTCGATACCGCCGTAATAGTGCGTGCTGTAGCCCCCGGCAATGGATTGCACGGCAGCCACATATTCGTATTGCCCGGTGTTGCTGTTGTACACAAACACGGGGGAGCCGGAATCACCCTGCTGGCCGGCAAAGGGCAAGGGCTCATAGGTGGTGACGGATTCGTGCTCCTCGATGTTGAAGACGGTGGAGATGACATCGTAGTCGCCAATCATATCGCCGTCATTGTCCTTACCACCGGCCCAAGCGCCGTCTATCGTTTCAATACCGCCCACAATGTAAGCATAGGCACCGGTCAAACCGCTGATGGTACCCGTCTCGGTGTCGTACATCTTCATGGTGCCGGCTCCGGTGTGGTACAGCTGCTCGCCCACCACGTAGGTACGCATCTCGGCCGAGGTGCCGGAGAAGAGAGTAGCGGTCTGCACATCGGTGATGACCTTGCTCATACGCGTCACCTTGTGGTCGAAACCGCCCTTATCCCACCCGCCTTGAGGTGAATGCAGGAATGTCTCGCTGCCATCCAAACGGTATTCTATCCCCTGGTAGAATACGCTGTTGTCTGCCCCGATGTAGGATGACGTGAAGCTTCCCCCAAACACGCCATTGTGTTCCACTGAGGTGGTGGCATTGTAGCCCAGCGACATGAATGCGCCGTTGTCGCTCACGCCGGTGAAGTTGATCATCTCATGCTCCAGCGTGTAGGTCTCCTGCCCGCCGGTGTAAGCAATCGTCACGCCGCCCCGCTGCTTGCGAATCCAAGTGAGCAGTGCGTTGGCATCGGCATCCGTCTTGTACCAGCCCATGTTTTGGCCAAAATCCGTGTAGGTGCTCAACGGCACATCGGAGTTCATGATGGCGCCATAGCTGTTCGAGGTACCTACGGTCACACCCGTGACGGTCATGGTAGCTATCAACAATCTGCGGAGAAGATGGGGGAGTCGAAGTTTCATTGGGGGAAATAAGGGGGTAAAATTCGCGCGTGAACATATCCTACGCCCATGTAAGGGTTTCGTCAAGTTCTAACACTTCAAAATCGTTCAATTTTTTCGATTTTTTTCTTTGTCATCCCGCCATTTATTTCCTATTTATTTTATAGAAAATTAGGATTTTATATACATACTTTCAGGAGAAAAAGCAAGAAAACAGAAAATCAATAAACGCGAAAAAATAAGATATTATTATGACTTTCGCAAGGGAAAAGCGGAGGTGGTATGCCGCACGCGTGGCAATTGACCACCGGAGAGCCAAATTTCGAGAATATCAAATCGGGTAGGGACTTCTCTACCAAGCAACTGAAGCCAACGGAGAGCTCCGCTGCGCAACTTGCGGCGTTTGAATCGGTCAACAGCCCGTGCGGGCGCGCCGGAATCAGGGGAGGTGGTGCTTTTCACCTCGCAGAACACAAGCGTATCCCCCTGGCGGCAAACGAGGTCAATTTCCCCGGCATCTCCCCAGCGGAAATTACTGCGCAAAACCGTCATGCCATGAGCCCGAACCCAAGAAGCAGCCACAAGCTCACCATACTGCCCCACATAGGCGGTATCGGGGCGGGTATCAGCAGCCCAGGGGCAACTCCATCTGTGCAACAGGTGCAAACGAGCGGCGATGGTGTGGCGTAATTCCATATTTCTGAATAGCTTGCATATGCTCACGCGTGCCGTACCCCGCGTGGCGCTGAAAACCGTATTGGGGATATTGTGCAGCCAATTCCTGCATGTAATGATCACGAGAGACCTTGGCAAGAATGCTGGCCGCCGCAATGCTAAGGCAGCGGGCATCACCCTTCACAAGGCTGCGGGAAGGAAGAGGGAAAGCCGGAACCGGCAAACCATCAATGAGGCACATATCCGGCGGTTGAGGGAGCCCCTGAGCGGCGCGCGCCATCGCCAAATGCGTAGCCCGCAGGATGTTCAGCGTATCAATTTCCTCCACAGAAGCCTGAGCCACGCATTTGAGCACGCTTTCATCCTCCATGAGTGCGGCAAACAGAAGCTCACGCTTACGAGCCGTTAATTTCTTAGAATCATTCAGCCCCGGCAGTTCATAGCCCTGTGGCAAAATGACAGCAGCCGCCACAACCGGCCCGGCGAGCGGCCCGCGCCCGGCTTCATCTATCCCGCACACCGTCCTGAATCCTGCGGCGCGGGAAATCTCTTCCTCTTGCATATTGGGGCCACCGGGGGGCAACTCATACACTTGCTTTTTCATTTGGCCGCCTTTTTTTTCTTTTTACCACGGTTGAGAGCTTCCGATAATGAATCACCGGGTTTGATGGTATAGAGTGCTTCTATATCGGCCAGATAACGGCTGATATGCGTATCCGGGCCCGGGGATTCGCGCCGCAGGATGCGCATGGCTTCCAGATAGTTTTGAAACCCTGCCTTATTTGCTTGGCCTAAGTGTGTTATTTCATACCAATCCAAGTAATCGCGCCCGCGAATAGATGTGGCTACATAGGCCGAGCGCAATTCTCGCAGGGGCAAAAGGATATTCTGCACAGCATCCGGTGAAGCGCCGTTGAGCAGCTCACCTATCGCGCGGCAATACTCCGTGATAATAGGGCGGTAGCCGGGGAAACAACGGTGGCTCAAATCCGTCAGCCTATCCACACAGGGCCGCATCTGCTTCTGCCAATCAGGTATGGCAGTGAGCGTGTACACATCATCCGCGTTGACAGGGAGCGGGGTAGCGGTTTCCTCATCATAATACATGACGGTGAGTGCCTCAGTAAGCTGTTCCTCTGTCTCCATGGGGGTAAGCGCTTCCGTAGCACGCGGTAGGGAAAGAGCCGCCAATTCCAGAGCCCACCATTTGTTGAGCAGGTTCTCGTCAATCCCCAACTCATAGAAATGCGATGCTATCATCTCCTTGGGAGAGCCCTCTGCCATGATAGAATCCACCACCAGCTCCCGCAACTGCACTAATCCGCCCGGGCGATTGATAAGACTCATCATCAGCACACCACACGATACCTCATACACTTGGCGCGTGGTGGAATCCAAATTCCACGCATTCTCCGTCGAGATAATCTCCTCCGGCGATAGCATCTCGGCTCGCTCAAAGAGGTTGCGGTACAAGCGGCGATCCGCCCTGCCGGTTTTCCACAACACCGCCTGTTGAATACCCGTCACCAACCACAATGGCATGTTAATGGATTCCGGCAGTGCATCTGCCCGCACTTCCCGCAGGGCACGCTCATAGAGCAGCATTGTGATGATAGCATTGGAAAGCTTATCCACATCTATGCCCCCACCGGGATATATGCGTATCTGCAAGTTGGGTTCATTCCCGATGATGCTGATACGCGTGCGGATGGGATTGGGGCGCGGGGCATCTGTCGGATTACCCAACAGTCGAATGGAGATGCCGAATTTCCAATCCGACTCCATACCCAGCAGCTTGTTGACATGCCCTTTGATTTCATCTGCCTTGGTGGCAATGGCACCCATGCGCAGCGAATCACCGCCACTCACAGAAAACATGCGGGATTGAGACACCACGTGATCATCCGGCTCTTGAGCACCCTTGAGCGCGGCCTCCGCAGCTCGCTGCTGAGCAGCCGTAGGCTCTTCCTGCGGCAGAAGCGGCGCCTCCGCTTCGGCTCCCTCTTCGGTACGCTCCTGAGCCACCACGGGGATACCCAAAAGGCAACCCAGTGATATCATCCGTAGTAACTCATTCATCCGCATGCACGCATACTAGCAAATATCTTCCCTTGCTTCAAGAACGTAATGCGCCACAACGAACATACAGAAATCAAAGAGGGTCAAGTGCGCGCTCGTGCGACAACCCAACATTTCGCAGATTGAGCTTGTCATTACCCACAGTATGTGCTACATGTCATGTATGCTACAGCGAACACTCCTCAGTTTACTGGCTTGCGGCCTTGCCTGCGCTACCGAGAGTTTTGAAAACCTGCCCGGTGGCCCGATTGAAAGCGGACAGACGGAATATGGTGCTTTGACGGCTCCGGCCGGACATGCTTCCATTAATACCCGCCATGTACGCACCGGCAAGTGCGCACTTCACATCCATGGTGGCGAAAACAATCAAGTGGAAATCCGTTTTGCCACCCCCTTGGCAGAGGAAAC
This sequence comes from Akkermansia sp., assembly GCA_017398355.1. GTDB lineage: Bacteria > Verrucomicrobiota > Verrucomicrobiia > Verrucomicrobiales > Akkermansiaceae > Akkermansia. Next base: position 22,452 of record JAFQGD010000035.1, read on the forward strand.
TCCGTGCGGGTTCTGGATGGAACGGTGGACACGCAGACCTCCGTTCCAATTCCGTTTGTTGGCCGTGGCAGCAGACGGAAGTGAGAAGCAAATCAGCGAGGAATCAAAGATTGGCCCCGGTGGCTACAAGCGCCGCATGGAGGCAAACGTCCCCGTCGGCACCGTAGCATTGCGCATGATATGCACCTCAGCTGAAAATGGCGGTGTATTGATAGATGACTTTGAGCTGCACAACGGCCCCATGGTCATTAAGAACGTGGAACTGAGCCACCCGGGCGTCTACCCCATGTTGCGCCGCGCCCCCATCAACCCTGTTGTCAAGGTGAACATCACCACAGAGGGTGTCAAAGACGCAAAAGCCATCAACAGCCTGAAACTGCAACTCAGCCCCGCAGACCAGGTTCAAACAGTTACCCTTCGCCCGGGTACGCCTGATGGCACTGATATCAACAACAGCCAGCCGCTTGGCTCTGCCACCCCCGATGCTGAGGGCAACGTGACTATCACCTTCGAGGATGCCAAGCTGCCGGCCGGCCAATCCACCCTCTGGATTGATGCCACCCCCTCAGATGCAGCGCGCGTGGGCGGGCAGGTTTCTTTCAGCAACATCTCCCTTACCGTTGATAATAAGGAGTACAATACGCCCCTCACCGTCACACAGCGAGTAGGATATTTGCTCGCCTTGCCGGGAGAAAAAGTGGGCAACCAGAGCAACGGAGCAGCCGACCGCGATTGTGTGGCTTTCCGCATTCCGGGGCTAATCCGCACAGCCTCCGGCGCGTTGATTGGGTGTTTTGATGCCCGCTACAATCATGAAGGCGACCTTTGCGCCGATATTGATGTGGCCACTGTGCGCTCTACAGATGGCGGCCAAACTTGGTCACTGCCGGCTGTAAGTATGGATTCCGGCCCCGGCGGTGCCAACGGCTGCGGTGACCCCGCAATCCTGCAGGACAGCAACGGCCGCATTTGGATTCAGGCCTTGGCTTGCCACTTCTCCGGTGGGGCCTCCCTCTGGACCTCCAAAACCGGCTTGGACTACAACACCACCGGCCAGTGGGAAATGGTATACAGCGATGATGATGGCCAAACTTGGAGCAAGGAACACGTGAACCCCACCAAGGACATCAAAAAGCCGGAGTGGAACTGCATTCTGGCAGGCCCCGGCTGTGGCATTACCACTTCCAAGGGTGTCATCGTCTTCCCGGCTCAAATTTGGCAAACCGGTGCCCAGTACAACTGCATGAGCACCATTTGCTACTCGGCAGATGGCGGTAAAACTTGGAAATACGGCAAAGGTATCCCCCACCGCACCTCTGAATGCCAGGTAGTGGAATTGCAGGATGGCTCCCTCATGCTCAATTGCCGCAACGAGAACCGCTCCGGCAAACGAGTTGTCTATGTAACCAAGGACATGGGTGAGACATGGGAACCGCATGAAACAAACCTTTCCGCCCTGCCGGAACCCACCTGCCAAGCCTCATTGGTCAACGTCACCATTGGTGGCAAACCCATGCTGCTCTTCTCCAATCCGGCTACCGGAAGTGGCCGTAGAGACATGGGTATCCGCTACTCTGAAGATGACGGCAAGACCTGGAGCAAGCCGTTGATTTATGATTCCCGCCGCTGCATGGGCTATTCCTGCATAGCCATGGTGGATGAAAACAACGTGGGTATCATCTACGAGACCTCCCACAACAATAATGTTCGCAAGGAACGCGGCATCGGCTTCATCATCCTGCCGCTCAGCGAAGTACTCGCTACCGGTAAGTAATACGCGTTTTCATTTAATGTTCATCCCCCCTGTCCTTCCCGGAAGGATAGGGGGATTTTTTTCAATACTTCAACAATGTTACTTCCCCATATTTCTTGCATTGGGGCAACACTCGTGCTAAAGTGTGAGAATATGAGAGGAGGCGTACTTACGGGTATCTTGTGGTGCATGGCAGCCGCCGGTGTGTGTACGGCAGCCCCTGCCGCGTATCAGGAAGCTGTGTTGCAACTCAAACAAAAGGCAGAGCAAGAATCCCCTCGCAAAAAGAAATTACGCTTGCGCCTGGCTTCCTCCCTCAATGCTATCCGACTCGGCGGGAAAATTGATTCCGCAGACCAGCTCGGCCACACAGCCCTGATGCTGGCTGCGCAAACCGGTGAAAATAGAATTTTTGATTTATTGCTGGAAAACGGAGCAGACCCGGCTAAACGCGCCCCGCGGGATGTATGCCTGCTGATGCTGGCGGCACAAGGTGGCAATTATGACATCTTTGCCAAAGTACACAAACTGGCGTCCATCTCCGCCGTAGCGGCAGATGCCAATGGGACGACACTTTTCCAATATGCATGCATGGGCGGCAATATGAGGATATGCAGAGAATTACTCTATGCCGGGGCCAATCCCGCCACGCGCGACCGCCGGGGATGGACCTGCCTGCACTATGCCGCCATGGGCGGCAACGATATGGTATTCTACGACCTGATCAGCAAAGGAGTATGCCCCACACTCAAAACACACGATGGGTATGATTTGCTCATGGCGGCAGCGCGCGGAGGCTCCCTGAATCTGGCTCGCACAGCCCTTGATATGGGTTTCATACCCACCAGCCGCGATAGAACCGGCAATACCGCCCTTATGGAAGCCGCACGCTTTGCCAACGCAGAAATGGTAAGTCTGTTGTTGCAGCATGGGGCCTCCCCGCGAGACCGCGATTCCTCCGGCGCCAATGCCCCCATGTATGCCGCTGCCGTAGGCAATGCAGCTGCCTTTAATATCATGGAGGGCAACCCCTGTGACACCCCGGATACCAAGGGTCGCACCCCTTTGGTCTATGCCGCGTGCGGTGGTAGCCTGCCCCTGGTACGGCAAATGCTCAATGCCGGAGCCAGCCCCACCATCCTGCACAACATGCCTTTGCGTATGGCCGTGGCATGCGGGCACCCCAAAGTTGCGCTGGAAATAGCCACGCGCATCCCCTCCGTTGGGGGCGAAGAATTGCGCAAGATTCCCATCCTGACGCTCGATGATGCCACCTATTTTGCGGATTTTTTGTCCAAGCGCTGCACCCACCCCGGAGACCGTGCCGCAGCGGCCGCTCTGCACCGCCAGCTACAGACTGCCGCCCACAACCCAGCGGCCTTCTCTCAACCGGATGAGAAATTCCCCGGCAATACCCCACTGCAAAATGCCATTGTGGCCAATTTCCGCGGTATGATTGTCTTCTTGCTGGAGAGCGGAGCCCAAATCAATACCCCTAACCGCTCCGGGCGCTCCGCCCTCATGACTGCTGTAGAATGTGGCAACCTACCCATCATCCGCTTCCTTCTGCAAGCCGGAGCCGACCCCAACATCACCGATGAGCACGGCATGACGGCGCTGAAACTTGCCGCCTCTTCCGCTTGGGTAGAAGCGTTTGATGTGCTCATGCAAGCCGGAGCCGACCCGCACGCCACACGGCCGGGCTCCCCCACCACATTAGCCTGTGCCCTTGCCGCCGGCCCGGAGGCTGCCCCCATTGTTGATAAGCTGACAATCAACGCTCCCATGCCTACCGACCAAGAAACGGCCTACAAAGCTCTGTGCCAAGCCATTGATTGTGGCAACCTGGCACTATTGGAACGCATCCTTGAGGCCTGGCCCAATGCCAATGCCACAGATGCAAACGGGCGCAGTCTCCTCATGTATGCCGCAGCCTCTCGCTGCCCGGATCATATTCTCACGGCTCTCATCAACCACGGAGCGGATGTGAATGGCGTGGACAAATACCACCGCATGCCTCTACACTATGTACAAAGCCCCGGCAAACGCCGCATCCTCATTGATGCCGGCGCTATCCCATAATACAACAAGGACTGTACTGGCCTATATGTATTTTCTCTCCTTAAAAAGATGCGCCCGGATGGGGTCCGCTGCGATAAGGTGAGTGTAGCCGATAGCAAGCGCATCCGCCGCATCGGGGGCAGGTGTCTCCTGCAAGTGCAGCAAAGCTCGCATCATAAAAGCCACTTGGTGTTTACCGGCGGCCCCGCGCCCCACCGTTGCCAGCTTGACACAGGTGGGCGGGTATTCCATGATGGGCAAATCATTCAACGCAGCAGCCAATACTGTAGCAGCTCGGGCAGACCCCATGGCAATGGCCGTGCGGTGGGATTGCACATAAATAATGCCCTCGATTGCCAATTCATCCGGGCGCCAGCGCTCAATGAGTGCCAGCACGTGCTCATGAATGGCCCGCAAGCAGGCGCTCTGCGGTATGCGCTGCGGCAGAGAGAGCGTGCCATAATCCAATGCTGTGGCGGCGCGGTGGTCCCCCTCCAACACGGCATAGCCCGTGTTGCGTATGGCGGGGTCTATGCTGACAACGCGCATGGCAATGAATCAGCGGCGGCGGCGCGGTTTGGCGGCCGGGCGAGGCTTGCGTATGGGGCGTGCCTGCGTATCCAACAACGCAGTATAGGCGTAGTTGAAGCCCTCCAGCTTGCGGCGTTCTATCGTCCGGTTCACGAAAAGCTCCACGCTCTTGGCAAAATCCACCTCATCCGCCGTGAGCAGAGTGAAAGCATCCCCCTGGGCCTCAGCGCGCCCCGTGCGGCCAATACGGTGGACGTAATCTTCCGGGTTTTCCGGCACGCGGTAGTTGATGACGTGGGTCACGCCGTTAATATCAATACCACGGGCGGCCACATCCGTGGCGACCAAGATGCGGTATTTATCCTCCTTGAAGCCGCGCAAAGAAGCCATGCGCTCTTTCTGAGCAATATCAGAATGCATCACTGTGACTTGCCCCTGCCAGCCGGCATTGGAAAGCATATTACCCACGGCATCTGCCTCCTTGCGGGTGCGAGTAAAGACCATCAGGTTGCGGAAATCCGTCGCTTTCACCAGTGCCAGCAACAGCTCATCGCGCTGATCCAACCCGACCGGATAAAAGGCGTGGGAAATGGTGCTGGCCACCTCGCGACGGGCTATGGCTATTTCCACAGGATCCGTAAGGCACCACTTGGCAAAGCCCTGCAAAATCTGCGGCATAGTAGCAGAGAAAAACAGCGTCTGGCGGCCCTCCCACGGGCAAAGATTCACAATTTTACGCACAATGGGCAAGAAGCCCATATCCGTCATGCGGTCCACCTCATCCAGCACGAGGTGTTTCACCTCCTTAAACTTCATATTGCCACGGTAGAAATGATCCACCAAACGGCCGGGCGTAGCCACCACTACATCTACCCCTTTCTTGAGCGCTTCCGTCTGGGCGCCGTAGCCCACACCGCCGTACAACAACCCCACCTTGATATCAGTATGCGCCGCATAGGTGCGGAACGCTTCGGCCAGCTGATCGGCCAGCTCGCGGGTGGGCTCCAAGACCAGCACCTGCGGGCGCCCCAAGGGCTCAATCATACTCAGCAGGGGCAAGGCAAAAGCTGCTGATTTACCCGTGCCTGTCTGGGAGGCACCAATTACATCTTTCTTCTGCATCACGCAGGGGATAGCCTGTTCCTGAATAGGCGTGGGGCTCTCATAGCCACAATCTTTCACCGCCTGCAATACGGGGGCTGCGAGCCCCAATTCTTCGAATGTCATCTTGTTTTCCTTTCTTCGTCTTCTTATTTTCGTATCTGTCAAAAAGCCTCTTACCGGCTCAGCATGTGAGCCACGGGTTGTTCAACTCCTCCTCTTGCAGGGTGGTGCTGGGGCCATGCCCGCTGTATACCACCGTTTCCGGGTCCAACTTCATCAGCTTATCGCAAATACCGCGCACCAATCGGCTCTGGCTCCCGCCGGGAAAATCCGTGCGCCCTATAGACCCTTCAAAAAGAATATCCCCCACAAATACCAGGTTTTCTTCCGGCAGCCCATAGGCCACACCATCCGGCGAATGGCCGGGGATACTATGCACCTGCCAGTTCAACCCCGCCCACGTGCGGTGTACATCCCCCGGCACGATATCATCCACCTTGTAGGGCTCCACCGCCGGTATCCACCCGCCACCACCGGCCAAAGCCTCCAGCGTCAACTCCCGGCTGTGGTGTGCCGCTGCATGCACCCGGCATCCTGTGCACCGCTGCAATTCAGCCACATCTTGTACGTGGTCGAAATGCTGGTGCGTAAGCAATAAATCCGTGAGCTTGGCATTCTCCGGCAAATGGCGAGCCACCCATGCTGCAAAACCTGCCGGTGCATCCACCGCCACATACCCTTCCGGGCCGGCTACTAAGTAGCCATTGCACATCACCGGTCCACCTGTGTATACCTGAATATGAACGCTCACGCGCAGCATTATACACGATAATTCTCCGTTTGCAAGCCCATCATACATCGCTATTGTTTTTTGCAAATGCTGTGATAAAATACATGCATGAAAATTGCCACCTGCGCCACTGTACGAGCCGCCGAACAAGCCGCGTTTCAATCCGGAGCAGTCCATTCATTGGAACTGATGGACGCAGTCGTAGAGTGCATGTGGCAAGCCGTGCAAGCCGCCCCGGAGTTGCAATTCGCCCCCTCGCAAGTGGTGGTTTATGCCGGCAAAGGCAACAATGCAGGGGATGCCATAGGCTTGGCTGCGCGCTACAACTGCCCGCTTATCCTGAGGGCTGCCTGCAATGAAGCGGATTTCTCTCCTGATACGCAAGTGCAGTTGGCTCGTGTACCGCAGCAACGGCTCAGCACTAGCATACCCGCACCGCTCCCCGGCACACTGATTGTAGATGGGCTGCTGGGATCAGGCGCCAAAGGCTCCCTGCGTGAGCCCTACGCTACCTTGGTGCAGGAAATGAATGAGCTGCGGGCAACAGCCCCGTGCAGCATCCTCTTGGCAATAGATATCCCCACGGGATTGGATGCCGACACCGGTACGGCCAACAGCCCTACCGTGCAAGCGGATATAAGCTGCCCCATCGGCTGCGTCAAACCCGGCATGTTGGCCGACGGCGCGGAAAATCATGTGGGCCGTTTGCTGCCTATCCCCCTGCCCGGCATAGAGTTTCCGCCCACGTGCGCAGACACCGTATCCATGGCGGGTGACAAAGAATTGCGGCTACCCCGTCGGGCGTATTCCTGCTTCAAAAACCGCGCCGGGCGGGTCAACATCGTCGCCGGCTCCGTAGGATATGTAGGGGCTGCGCAGATGTGTGCCGAAGCGGCCGTAGCTGCGGGTGCCGGGCTGGTGGCGCTCTACTGTCTGCCGGCGGTTTACCCCATCCTCGCAGCAAGAGTCGCACCGGAAATCATGGTACACCCCGTGCGCAGCTATGCAGAAGTACCCACTAGCGGAGCTCAAGCATGGCTCATCGGCCCGGGGCTGGGAAACCCGCCCGCAGCAAACCGCCTTGCTTTGCAACAACTCATTCTGCGTGCAGAAGGGACTCTCGTGCTGGATGCAGATGCCCTCAATCTAGCAGCCAAACTCGGCTGGGTTATCCCGCCCCACGCCATACTCACCCCGCACCCCGGCGAAATGCAACGCCTGCTGGCCACCTACGCCCCGGGGGCTCACCCCGCCACACGCCGCGACACAGCACAACTCTTTGTAGAAAAATGCCCCTGCACCCTCCTGCTCAAAGGGGCTCGCAGCATCATCACCAATGGCAGCCGCACCTGCTACAACGGCACCGGTGGTCCATACATGGCCTGTGGCGGCCAAGGAGATGTCTTAGCCGGTGTCATTGCAGCGCTGTCCGCTCAGGGCATGTCCCCATTCCAAGCCACGGCCGGCGCAGCCCACGCCTGCGGGCTTGCCGCTGCAGCTGCTTGGTGCAGCCACGGTTTTCCTCCCGCCGTACGCCCCTCAGAACTCCTGGCGTTCCTACCGCACATTCTGGGATAACCCTCACTTCCCTTCCATAAGAGCCACAATGGCATCTGCTGCACGAACAGCGGCACCGCCTCGGCCCAAGTGGTTGGTTGCCTCCCGCATGCCGGCAAGCACTTCCTCCCTAGGGCCGGGAGTGGTAAGACGCTCCAGCTCGGAGATGCAGTTCTGCACATTGAATTCATGCTGAATGAGCTCACGGGTAATGGGCTTATCCTCCAAGATGTTCACCATACCGATATACTTAATAGTCAGCAACATTCGGCCAAGTAAGTAGGTACCCCAAGCAACTTTGTACACGAGCGCGAAGGGTAGTTCATGCAGGGCTGCTTCCAGCGTAGCCGTGCCGGAGGTGACAAGCGCAGCCTCCGCTCGGTCCATCAGATCATGGTAGCTACCGGGGGAGATATTGATAAGAGCGGGGTCTACACCGGCACGGCGTGTCATTTTCTGCATCAATTCAGTCAATTTGGGAGAGCTTGCAGAGGTTTCAAAGCGCCATTCCGGGTGTTCTTTCTGCGCAGCCTGCACCACCTTCAGAAAGACGGGGAAATGGCGTTCAATCTCACGCCGACGGCTGCCGGGAAAAAGGCCAATGAGGTTTTTCTCTCGCACATCCGTGCGGCGGGTCGCCACAATTTCATCCCTCAGCGGATGCCCCACAAACTCCGTACGCAACCCGACAGCCTCAAAAACAGGCTTTTCGAAGGGGAAAATGCACATCATCAAATCCAACACTCGGGCAAGCTTGGGGGCGCGCTTTTTGTGCCACGCCCACACCATGGGCGCAATAAAATACGCAATTTTGGTGCCGGGAGCATTGGTATGCACGCGCTCTGCCAAGCGCTGATTGAAGCCGGGGTAATCTATCAACAGCAGCAAATCCGGTTTCTCTGCCACTATTTTGGCCTCCATGTCGTCCAAATGCTTCATGAAGAAGCGAGCATGGCGCAACACCTCCACCACCCCAATGACGGCGGCCTGCTCCGCCCAATCCTGCACATCCGGAGCAACTGCATGCATTCTGCTACCGCCTAAACCGGAAAACTCTGCATCCGGATAGCGTTTCAGCAACTCTTCCATGAGCATAGCTCCCAATTTGTCCCCACTTTTCTCACCGGCAACAACAACGATTTTCATGCCACTATGCTACCCCAAACTGTTGGAAAATGCAATATAAAATCACCCATATACTTCAATTTCCGGCGCGCTGCATCATCTCTTGCTATGTGCTTTCTCTCGTAAAAGAAGAATAAAACACCTATAAATACGCTTTTTTTACTTATTTTTACTTAATAATAGGAAAATATGCTTGCATTATCACCACAAAATGATTATATAAACGCAATTGCATTTTACTTTATTATGAAAACACGCACTACATATACACCCGAATTCAAGATGGAAATTATCCGAGCTATTGCCAACCCCCGCATTTCTATCCAGAAGATAGCAAAAGAAAAGGGAGTAGCGGCCACGCTCATTTCCCTCTGGAAGCGCCAAGCAGATGATGCAGTGCGTGCTCGTTTCCAGCCCCAGCCCAAAGGCCGCAAAAAGACGAAGGATAATCCCGAAAAAGTTGCTTCTGATTTGCAGGGAATCCGCCGCGAAAAGCGCAACGCCAAAATTAAAGCTTCCCATTTGGAAAACTCCCTGCGCGATACGCAAGCCAAGCTCGGCACAGTCGAAGCTCTGCTGGGGACTCTCGCAGAACAGCTCGGCTACAAGCTGGTCAAAATCCGCACCCCGCGCCACAAAAAGAACGGTTAATTTCACCCACTCACTTCAGTGGTCGCTGCATTGTGCCATTCTGCGTTCAGAATGATAAAATGCAGCGTATTTTCGCGTACCAATAAGGAACGTCACTTTTCATCGGCTCACAAAGTCAGCTCAATTTAATATCTATTAACATAATGAAACACACATTTTCACAGTGGGGACGCCGTATAGGCTCTATGTTAGTTGCCTCTGCAGCGGCTCTCGTGTCCTGCACCGGCACCGGCACAGCCGCACCGGACTACGACCTCATCGGAAAGCAATTCTCACTCGTATTGCAGAATGCTCACTTCTCTCGCACGCGCTTCTCGCAGGAGATGTATGACAAGTTCATGGACTGCTATCTGCAAATGCTCGACCCCCACCACCTGTACTTCACTCAGGAAGACGTAAACAACCTGAAAGCAAAGTACGCCTCCCAATTTGGGGATTATCTACTGGTGGGTCAATCTACCCAGCTGGCACAAGAGCTGTACACGGAGTACAGCACCCGCGCCCTGTATCGTATTGAACAAGCAGAAAAACTCCTGCAACAGTACAAAGGGCAAATGCCCAAGTTTGATTCCGACAAGACTATTGCCCGCTCTCGCCGCAAGCTTCCCCACGCGCAAAACAATGCCGAGCTGGATGAGGTATGGCGCAATCAGGTCGAAGATATGCTGCTCACGGAGGTCATGCGCCGTGAAAATGTGGCCCGCTTGGCCAAGGAAAAAGGCAAACCGGATCCCAACGCCAAAGAAGGCCCCGTGGCAGACAAATTGCTGGCTCGCCTGAAACGCCAGCGCTGCGAAATTCAAGAAGCTGACTTGGAGGACATGGTATCCCACTTGCTCAATGCAGTAGCCCATGTATACGACCCGCACAGCGACTACATGGGAGCCCGCGAGGAACAACGCTTCAAGGATGCTATCAAGGCTTCCATCGTTGGCATTGGTGCCCAACTGCGCGAAGACGATGACGGCTCCACCAAGATAGAAGGCATTGTCAAGGGCGGGCCTGCCGCCAAAAACGGGCAATTGAAACTGGGCGACCACATCGTTGCCGTTGCCACCAACGGGGATGAAGAGTGGACAGACATCATGTTCATGAACATCGACAAAGTGGTAGACCTCATCCGTGGCAAAAAAGGTCAGCCCGTTAAACTTCGCGTGCAGGCTGCCGATAGCGGAGAGGAAAAAATCATCACCATCGTACGTGATGAAGTCCCCATGTCCGAATCCCTGGCCAGTGGCAAGATTGTGGATGTGAAAGATGCCAAGGGCAATGTAACCCGCTTGGGCATCCTCACCCTGCCCTCCTTCTACGTAGATTTGGATGACGGAGATATCCACTGCGCAGCAGACGTCAAAAAAATCTTGCGCCGCATGATTAAAGAAGGCGTGCGCGGGTTGGTCATTGACTTGCGATACAATGGCGGTGGCTCGCTGGATGAAGTCCGCAAGATGGTTGGTTTCTTCACAGGTGCCGGCCCTGTGGTACAGGTAAAAGACTCCCGCGGCCATGTAGAGAAGCTCACGGTAAGCGGGCGCCCGATTTATGATGGAGAGATGGTAGTCATCATCAACCGCATGAGTGCATCTGCCTCAGAAATCTTTGCCGGTGCTATGAAGGACTACGGCCGTGCCGTAATAGTGGGTGATGAAGCTTCCTTCGGCAAAGGGACGGTGCAAGTACCCCGTGGTCTGGCAGACTACATGCCCTACTTCTCATCCCGCGAAGGATGCGGTATGATTAAAGTGACCACTCAAAAGTTCTACCGCATCAATGGTGCCTCTACCCAGCTCAAAGGCGTGGAAAGCGATATTACCCTGCCCACCCTCACGGCCGGTTTCCAACTGGGCGAAAAAGAGCAGGACTACGCCATGCCATACGATGAAATCCCCGCAGCTTTCGGCTACGTTGCCGACCCGAAGGTGGGCCGTATCCTTCCCAAACTGCGCGAGCTGAGCGCCGCGCGTGTTGCCCAGGATAAAGACCTGCAAAACAACCTGTGGTACAGCAACTACCGCCGTAGCTTGGTGGATAACAACATCGTCTACCTCAACAAAGAAAAACGTAAGGCGGAAAATGAAACCCTCCAAAATTACAAAAAGAAGAGCGATGCCGAACGCAAGGAACGCTATGCTAAGATGGAGGAAGCAGACAAGAAGAACCTCAAAGTTTATCGTCTGAACCTGGGTGATGTGGCAGCAAAAACCTTGCCCGTAGCCACAAAGGATGATGAAGATGAATTTATGGACCACGCAGAAGACCCGGAGGATGAATTGGAAGATGATTTGGACTATCCTTCCAACTTGGATCCCATCATCCGCGAGTCCATGAACATCGTGCGCGATATGATTCAGCTACGCTGATTTTTTCCGCCCGACTTTGACCGAAAAAGCACACTCCGCTATGGGGTGTGCTTTTTCGCTGCCTAACTTTAAGCTTGCGTTGGAGTACAAAATGGTATGTAATAGCCCGCGCATTCGTGGCCTCGTAGTTCAATGGATAGAACGGCCCTCTCCTAAAGGGCAAATGTGGGTTCGATTCCCGCCGGGGCTAAGCGCCTGGGATCTATGAAGCAGGGGGAGCCTCCTTTTTGGGCGGCGGCGGGGGTGGGAAAAGCGCATGGAGAGATTGTTGAATGGCCGGGGCATACACAGAAGTCGCATGGCGCGCGGCACATTCTCGCAACAGAGATTCAGAGCGGGTTTTGCGCCCTAAGGCATGCAGGCAAGTAGCCTCTAAAATGCAGGTGCGAATGCGGTCTGCCTCCCCCGCGTAGCGTTGTCCGGCCACAGCAAAATACCCGGCAGCACGCTCCAATTCTTTCTTTTCCGCACAGTACCAAGCAAACATTTCAGCCCAAGTGGCACCTTGCATGGTAGACAATTTGGCTTCCACCGCGCTGCAAAGGCGAGCATCATTTCCGGCAAAACGGCGGCACAAATCCTGCCACTCAGCAAACACATCTCCGCGCAAGGGCGCCAATCTCTTGGCAAAAGGGCGGTAGAGCGGGTCCCCCAACACAATTCCCTGCCAAGAAACAACCGGCGTAGCCATGAGCGCGGCTTCCGCCACCGTATAACCGGCAAGCAGGCGCTCATAGAACAAGTCATAATTAAGGCAGGTACCGAGCATGGGTTCTGCCACATTCCCGGCAGAGACGGCAGCTCCCCGCTGCAACAAGGCTCCGACCCAGCTGTTGGCAGTCTTGACATTTGTTGCGCTAAAGGAATGCAAATGGCACGCAATCGCGCCGGGTGCAAATTGAAAATCAGCCGGGGCACCTTGGCGAAACGGGCCATTGGGAGGATTGGCATACCAACCGAAGTAGACGGCCGTATCACGCATCAGCGGGAATGCCTCTGCCAAGGTTTTACGGGAGGTATCATGAAAAAGCGGCTGATATTGCTTATGCGCCAAATCAACCACACCGCGCAGCCATTTATCCCCTTCGGGATAAGGGCCGCCTTCATCCACCACCACCCAGCCGTGCAATCCGGTGCGCTCCACTTTCAGGGCATCGTTCATCATGCGAAAGACAGCCGTTTCAGTGGGGGCATCCATACGGCATACAGCCATCACCCGCGGTTTTGCAGCTTCCAATGTGTTGTTTGATTTATAGAACACATTGCGCCCGAATCCATTGCGGGGGTACTCTGCCCCCAGCAGCATGAGCTCCGAATCCACGGAAGCAGCATCACCGGGCATGGGGCCCTTGTGTTTACCTTCCAGCCCCACCTCCTCCCGAATGCGCAGGGGTAAATCCGGCATCAGCACCATAGCACGCATCGTGTAGCGCCCGTTGGCCGGGCCACTGGGCCAACACAGCCCCTGCTCCCGCCCGGCCAGCAACAATGCCATGCGAATTTTGATATCAAAATCCCCCCGGCTGATGTCTCCGGCGGCCACATCTCGCAAAGCTATACACTGGTGGGGGGCTATCCCCCTCAATTTGCAATAGTACTGCATAGCTTTGCAGCTCAGCGGGGAATCCGCATTGTACACCACTGCCACTTCGCGCGGCTGCAAGCCCCAAGAAATACCACAGAGGCAAAGCGCCACCCATGTGCGTATGAGTTTCATCAGCGTTCTCGCAGGTCTGAAAAATCATCTCCACATACAATTTCCAAGCCATCGTACGCAGGTATCATAAACTCCGGCAGGTAAGCTTTGAGCTGTTGGTACTCTACGCGGTGGCCGCAATGAGTCACCAACCCCAAGCGGGGAGCCAGCTGCTGCATCAACTCAACATTTTGATCTATGGTGAGGTGAGTACGGTGCGGCGGGAAACACAAACCATCCATGGCCAAGCCATCCAGCCCCTGCAAAAGCGAAAAGGATTTCTCCGGCAGCTCCGCAATATCCGGCACATAGCCAAATGATTGCCCCGCCGAGCGGAATACATAGCCGTATGTTTCCACCGTGGCATGCACCACCGGCACCGGAGTCACTTCTATATCCCCTACCGAAAAGGGAAGCCCCCCATGCTGGTGCGCAGCCGGGCGTATGTACCCTTGGTAGGTATTGCTCTCATCAAAAGCCCATCCGAACATGCGGCGCAGCTGCGCCAGGCAAGCAGCCCCGGCATAGAGCGGCAAGCGGTCTTCCCTGTGCCAGCAGAAGGCGCGCATCTCATCAAATCCCGCCGTGTGGTCCACATGCTCATGGGTGTATATAATGGCATCTATGGCCGTTATATCGTGGCGGAGAGCCTGCACCCGCAAATCCGGGCTGGAATCCACCAGCAGGGTGGTGCTATCCGTGCGCACCAATACCGAAGAACGCAGCCGTTTGTTGCGCGGGTTTTCAGAAGTACACACCGGGCAACGGCAACCGATAACCGGCACTCCCGTAGATGTTCCGCTGCCAAGGAAAAGTACTTTCATCGTCAATTTTTGTTTTAATTTCCGCACGCATTATGCCATAATACGCGCGGAACGAAAAGCAAATTATGCTCACTCTGCTCAAGATACAAAACCTGGCACTGGTCGATGAACTGCTCTGGGAGCCCAAAGAAGGCTTCTTGGGTATCACCGGTGAGACCGGAGCCGGCAAATCAGTCATCATGGGCGGCATCTCACTGGTGCTGGGAGAGCGCGCGGATAAAAGCCTCATCCGCAGTGGGGAATCACAATGTTGTATCGAAGCCATTTTTCACCTAAACAAACCTCAACAGGTCAACCGCTTGCTAGATGAGGCTGGTGTCCCCCTCTGTGAAGAAGGCGGTCTCATCATCCGCCGTGTCATCACCCAAACCGGCAACAAACAATTCATCAACAGCACCCCTGTCACCCTCCATCTCCTGCGCAGCATCGGCACATGGCTGGTCGATATGCACCGCCCAGATGCTCACCGCTCCCTCGTCTCCCAAGAGCGCCAAATGGATTTGCTGGATGCTTTCGCAGAAGCAGATACTCCCCTTCTGCAATACCGCCAAGCCTACCAAGACTGGCAAACGGCCCACAAGGCTTTTGTGCAAGCGCAGGAAAGCGGCATGGCCAGCGAACGCGAACTTGATTTTCTGCGCCACCAAGTACAGGAAATTGAGAGTGCTGCCTTTACCGAAGAAGAGGCCTCCCAACTGGAAACTCGGTGGCAGCGAGCCCGCAATGCCTCCCGCTTGCGAGATACAGCCCTTCCCATGGCACAAAGCCTAGACGGCGGGCAAGACGCGCTCATTGATAAGCTGCACCAAGTCATCCGCCAAGCGCGCGATTTGGAACGCTTGGATGCAGGCTGCGGCCGCTGGATTGAGGGATTGGAAGAGGCCTTGAACTGCTTGGAAGATATAGCAGCCGAGGTACAGGATTATGCAGAAACGCTGGAAAGTGACCCCGAAGAATTAGCTCGATTGGAAAACCGCATTGCCTTGCTAGACACACTCAAACGCAAATACGGCGCGGATTTTCAGGCCATCACGCAGCATTTGGAAGATTGCCGCAGCAAACTGGATGCCCTGGACAACCGAGAAGAACACCTGCAACACTTGGCAGATGAGGAAACAAAAAAACGAGATGTCTTGGCACAGGCTGCAACAACCCTCTCTGCCGCACGCAGCAAAGCAGCCCCCAAACTTGCTGCCGACTTCCTCCGGCATGCCACCCAGCTAGGATTCCGGCAATCCCTTTTCGATGTACGGCTCACCCCGCAGGATACGCCCGGCCCGCATGGCGCAGAGAGTATCGAATTCTTCTTTGGTCCCAACCCGGGCGAACCACTCAAACCACTGCGCCACATTGCCTCCAGTGGCGAACTAGCACGCGTGATGCTGGCACTCAAAAGTGCATTGGCCGGGCAAGATGACACCCCCCTGCTCGTCTTTGATGAAATTGATGCCAACGTGGGTGGAGAAATTGCGCGAGCCGTGGGCATCAAAATGCGGGAATTGGGCAAAAAGCACCAAGTCATCGCCATCACCCACTTCCCCCAAGTGGCAGCTCTGGCGGATTTTCACTACCTTATCTCCAAAGTACAGGAAGCAGGCCGCACTGTATCCCAATTACGCCGCATTGATGGCGATGCCCGAGTAAGCGAGTTGGTGCGCATGCTGGGCACCAGCAGTGAATCGGCCGAAGCCCACGCTCGCGAGCTTCTCTCTACCCCGAGCTGATTTCCCATCATGCACCACCGTTTCTTCCACCGTCTGCTGTTGTTGTTGCTGTGCGCCTTTCTCTGTACAGCATGGGGAGAAACGCCCCCCCACAGCAAGCTCACCCCATGGGATGTAGACGGTATGTATGCCCAAGCGCACACCATTCTGGAGGACAAAACCATCCAAAGCGTATCAGGTGTACCGGCCATGCTGGAAGCCTGCGCCCGCACCGGCCACATCCCGGCACAGCGCCTCCTGCTAGATGTGTATGAAGGCCGCTTCAAAGGACTGGAACAGCAGCCGCAAAAAGCACTGTATCTCGCACATAAACTGGCATCTGAACAACCGGCCGACAATGAAACGAAAGAAGAGCAGGCCATGCGAGATGAAGCAGCTTTCCGCTATGCGCTCTTCTGCGAGCAAGGCTACGGCTGCTCCAAAGACCCCGAAAAAGCATACAAATGGATGCGCAAATTGGCCATGGGCGGCATGAGCAAAGCTCAAGTGGAAGTGGCCCGCTATCTTTTCTCCGGGGTTGGGCACAAGAAAGCCCCTCGCTTGGCTCTGCATTTGCTGTGGGAATGCCACATCAAAGCGCCCGATACACCCAACCTGTACTTCTACCTGGGCCACATGTGTTCCCAAGGTTTGGGGCTGCGCCGCCCAAATCAGCTCATGGCGTACAACTTCTTCAAACTGGGAGCATCCCGGCATGATGCCCGTGCTGCCAACAACCTAGCTGCCATGTATGAAAAAGGCATCTATGTGCCGGCAGATCGCGCCATTGCCATCCGCCTCTACAAAAGAGCCGCCGAACTTGGCAGCAAAGAAGCCTCGGCCAATATGCAACGCCTCGCATTCAAAACAAACGTAGAAGCAGCCATTGTCTCCAATTCTCCCAGTCGCCGTATTTGCAACGCCTTCTTGCGGCTCATCGATGAGTTGCCCATAGCCAAGCGCATGAAAACCCGGTTTTCTGCGCCCTTCCAACCCAACAACGCCCTCCCCTTGTTGAATGATGAATGAAGCCCGCCAAGCCCTCAACTTCGCGGCACGACAACTGGGTTTTTCCGGGGTGGGCGTGGCACCGGCTCAGGCAGACCAAGGCAACACCCTTGCTACTTGGCTGGCAGAAGGAAAACATGCTGACATGAGCTGGATGGAACGCCACCTCCCGGCACGCCTCGACCCGCAATTGGTTCTGCCGGGTGTGCGCAGCATCATCATACTCACCTATGAATATCCCCGCGCCGATGCCCGCTCTGCACCCGGCTGCATTGCCCGCTATGCGCAAGGAGATGATTACCACAAGTTACTCGCCTCCAAACTGGCGGATTTGGATGAGACGCTCCAATGGTATGGGGGAACCCAGCGCTGTTTCTCAGACTCCGGACCGGTGAGCGAGCGTTTCTTTGCAGCCCGAGCGGGGCTGGGTTGGATTGGCCGCAATGGGCTGCTCATCCGCCCCGGCAAGGGCTCATATTGCTTTCTCTCCAGCATCCTCACCACCTTGGAACTACCCGCCGATTCCCCCATGCCCAACCGCTGTGGCAACTGCCACCGCTGCGAGCAAGCCTGCCCCACCTCCGCCCTACACAACGGATGCTGCGATGCCCGCAAATGCATCTCTTTCTGGACGATTGAAGCAAAATCTCCCATCCCCCAAGACATACAGCAAGCCCAGGGCAACCGACTCTACGGCTGCGATACCTGCCAAGAAGTCTGCCCGTGGAACCGCCCGCAGGAACACGTGTACATTGACCCCCACCTGCTCATGCCTGCCACACTCCAAAGCTTAAGCCCGCAACAACTCGCTCATATGCCGGAGGCAGATTTCCACACCACCTTCTCCGGCTCTCCCATCCATCGCATAGGGGTAGAACACCTGCGCTCCAACATTGCCAAACAAGCAGCTTCTATCTCGCCTCAAGTGTTGTAGCGCATCTGCGTGGTGCAGGAAAAGATACCCGAATCCATCTTTTCTAGCGTGTAAGCCATGGAGATTGGTTCGGGTGCTTCCTTGCCCTCATCGGCTGCGGGTTCCTGCGTTTACTGATGCTGCTTCACGTAATCGATTTTTGGTAGCCTTTTTGTGACTGTGATTTTTAATAAATCTAAAACATTGCTTATAAACAGATTGTGAAAATTGGCGCCATTTTCTGAAAATCGCTCCGAAATTCGCCTCGACTCATAACAGATTGCAGGCATTCTTTACTTGATTCACTCCTCCTCATAGTACTCTTTAACCCATCTTTCAAATTCTGCTCCTTGACTTAACACTGTTTCTAAAAATCCCTCCATAAACTCCTCCTTTAGCATTGCTGGATATATTTGGAGATTACCCTGCGAGTATATTGCTATACCATGAGGCTCCATTTTGTGAAACCCGGACGGCATCTGAATATTGTTTAACTCGCATATAGATTCCATAACCGAGTCCGGCATCATCCATGATGCCCGCTCCCAATAAATGGAAACCCAATTTTCATTATTTAATCTTGCAACTCTTATTTCCGCAAAAGAACCACTGTTCCATGAAAGATAGTCATTTTCAGCAACAATCGTATCATCCAATTTGCTTAACTTGATAAAATTCGCGTGAATGCGTTCAAATGGAATAGCACATTCTACATTTGCACACTTTAGCAAGTCAGCTTTCGAAATTGTTTGTTCTGGACGCCGCTGTATTTTATCTCTCTTATCCTGATAAAAAAAAGCCCAAGAACAGAGCATAAGAACACTACCGCTGACTGAGGAAAAAGCTACCAGCTTACTACCCCCATGTATACACAACAACACTATACTGCCAACAAGCAGCATCAATCCGACAATTCCGTATGTAAGATTTATAGCGGAGCGCTTCATATAATCACAAGATAGTACATGCACCCATCAATGTAAAGCCGTTAAATTAAAAAGTAAATTTAAGGGACCGTTGAGGTCTGTTTCATAAAAACAGGGGGTAAAAGGTTTCTTTGTGGACTATAAGCTATTTAGTATAAATATGCAAGGTTTTCATTGCTTTTTCTTCCGTGACTGTGAATCAAAAACGTGTTGCATTTCGGCAATCTTGTTGCCCACTAAATAAAAAAGTGGGTAACAAATCATTTTGTCACCCACCGGTGGGTATCAAGTTCCGTAATCACCCACTTGCGGCCCAAAAATGGGTAACAATATATTAAATCTTGAATTTATGTTTCCGAAATTAAGGTGCGACAACATTGGCAATCGTCGAATGTCCATGGAGGCAGGTGATTACGCCTTGCACTGAGTGAAAGCTACATTACATTCAAGCAATGGCAAAAAGGAGCGGTCGTTACCATTTTGTCTTGGTTACGACCGCTCCTATAATAGCCTTTTTGTGACTGTGATTTTTAGTAACTCTTAAATATGGTGTATAAACAGATTATGAAAATTGATGCTGTTTTCTGAAAATTACCCTAAAATTCGCCTTGACTCATAACGGGTCGCAGAAAAATTTGAAAAATTACTTATTGTCAATGTTTTACAAAATGCATTAACGTTAGGTATATATGCCTAATGCGCGAAATTATATTTCGACTCATACTGGATTGCAAAACGATGGGCAGAGTTATCAATATTTTTGTAAAACGCGCATTTGACACCGAGCCACATAAATTAATGTGCAGTAAGTATGGAAATTCTTACTTATTAATACAACTTCTTAGTAAAATTTTGAATTCGTTTAAATAAAATCGTTGAACAGAAATAGGATATGACGTCTTCTTGAACAAGTGAAGATTCTTCAAACAAGAGTCAGCAGCACGCTTCAAGCGACTTCCCGAATAAAAATTTTTCCACAGTTTGGAAGCGTTATATTTTTCGTTATCGTACATCCACGGTTCATCTATTGTTAGACAAATAATAACAAAGTTATACGATAATTCTTTTTGCCATACCGCATCAGCTAGTTCAAGATATCTCCATAAATTTTGCCCATATGAGTATTCTAATAGCGATGTTATCAAATGGCTTGCACTAGTTATACTGCGCAATAAATCCGACTGATTGAATACATCGAACAAACACCCCCTATTCAATATATCTATTAGATTCTCCCATATATAGCTCGATTTTCCGTCGTTTTTCAGTGATGTCTCATACTCAGATATGAACCACATCAAATGATGAAGAACCTGAGCAACCTTTGAATCAGGGGTTTTCAGATAATCAAAAACATGAGGAAGATAACAAAAACATTCTTCGTATGTTCCTGCGGGTAAATAGCTTTGAAATATGCGCATAAAGTCACACGCTGTTAAGCCTTTACCTTTCTTTGATATAACATTACGTAACCATTCTTGACCTTCTTCGTCTTGAAAATCACCCCATGGATCACTAAGGTAATATTTGGTGTTATTCATATAATCATGATGGCTCCTGCTAGGATTATAATCCCAGCAGGAGCAGTATGTTTTATGCCTTCTTATTGTCAGATGTATTGCCTATTATGACTGAGCTTACTACAATTACTGCTTCTGCTCCAGCCGCAACAGGAGCAGAAGCAGTCGCAACAGCAGCCAACGCTAACACTCCAAGTCCAGCAGCAGCTCCTATGACAATCACTTCTCCGATCCCCCCCCCAATCGATATTATCGGAAAGGGATTCTTGTTCTGGTTCCTTGAGCATGTCTGGAATAGGGTATTTCTCAAACACCAATACTCCATCGCCACCACCGCAATCGTTGCATTTTTTTCTCCTCATCAATTTAATGCAATGTTGTATATTCTTTCTTGCTGCATCCAATCTTTCAATATGATTATTATATTTTTTATATTGGTAGTCTTATAATTGTACTGATCTTCTTGCAGCTCTCTATACCTTTTTTCATAATGCTTATTCCAAGCGTCTAATCCTTCTTTTAACTTGTCACAATCATCGTCTCCATTACAACGTTCTGTATGATGACTATCTACCTTCATACCTAAGATGACAACACGGAAATGAGGGTTATTGATAGCGTATTTATAAAGATTAATGCAACCAAATTCCAACAAACAATCCCGTCCAAGCCATCTACCTGCTATGGGGTTGTAGTGACGGTAGTTGTAGTAGACGAGGGCTAATTCTGCGTCGTTATACTCGCTGGACCATTGGATAGGCTGAGTTACATCTCCCGTTGCTGTTACTTCACCATAGGGGGTGTAGGTGTAGGATGTGCGGAGGTAGCCGTGTTGGCCGAAGACTTCGCAGATGTTCTTGGTGAGGTCCCAGCCGTAGGCGTACCATGTGCCGTCTTTGCGGATGGCCAAGGGGCGCGTGGCAACAGGTTGAGTCGGGTGACTCGCAGGAACCTCGTTGACTGCTCGCCCTTGCGGGGCAAACGAGCTTCGCCGTTTGTCCAATCCCTCTCCAATCTTTCGGGGGCTTTCCCAAGTGATGTGCCGGAGCGCATGGTGCCCGGTGCGGCATGTGATGACGGTAAGACCATCTGCCGTCACCGTCTCGGCGGTGATGTTTGAGGTGGGAACGGTGTTGTAACGGGAGCGTTTCGTACCATTGTTATACACCGTCCAATCCGCAGAAGTCAAGCCACGTTCGTTCATCATGCACATTATTGATATCTGAATGAAAGGCGATGTCGATAGAAGTATATCCGTTTTCTCCTAGCAGGGGAGGAATTCTTAGCCTCGTTTTCCCAATAAGCTTTTCTTTTTTTGTTCGCAAGTTAATTTACTATAGTGATTTTTACCCCTTCCAAACATGACTTTTTTGGCCTCCATATAACTGTCACTTACATCATCGTAATTTACCATCACTTTCCGTAGGGTTTTCCTTAAGTATGGATTAAATATTCCATTGATAATAATCAACCAAAATAATATTGTGCCTATACAATCAAAAACTTCATAATATTTAATTTCCCATATCTCCATAGTTGATGCCACGCAAATTATAAGACAAAATAAGAATAATACCAACAAGATTTCTTGTTGATATCTGAACGATAAAAGTTTTATAAGAAATCGTTTCATGTGATATATTTTCTACGGCAGGCAAGATATGATACCTTGCCTGCCGTGTAGCTGCGCGTAGCGGTGGTAGTGATGCCTGCTGTGTCCTTCTGCGAGAGAGCGAAGCCATCTACCACCGCCGTCTCGGCGGTGATGTTTGAGGTGGGCACGGTGTTGTAACGGGAGCGTTTCGTACCATTGTTATACACCGTCCAATCCGCAGAAGTCAAGCCGCGTTCGTTCATCGCAATAACTTTTTTCTCCAAGGTGTTGTTCAGCTTCGAGCTGAGCTGCTTTTGCACACTCACCAGCAAGCCGCCCACCGCATTGAAGCGGGTTTGCGTGCGGCTGGAGAACACACCTTCCTCCATCTGCTCCAGCGCGTAGACAAACTCCGTGATAGGCGAGCCTTACGCATGGAGGGTGGATGGTTGTCGTAGAGGCTCTGGCTCCTTTTAATAGACTTCGTGTGGTTGC
>JAFQGD010000036.1 GCA_017398355.1 Akkermansia sp.
GGAAGAATCCGACAACGGCTACCACGAGTTCCTACAGGGGATGGCCGACCGCGAAATCATCAGCCTGTATGAAAATTACGGCATCGTGACCAACATCAAAATCGAGGGCTGGGAACCCGCCTCCCGCTAAGGGAGGTGGCTACCACCCCGAATCACCAAGACTTCAACCCACACACAAGAGAAAATGAAAGTATACATCGAAGCAAGCTTCACCATCCAGAGCACAGGCGAACACAAGAAGATTGAGGTCAAGATAGACGAAGACCTCATCCCCTTTGGCGTCAGCAAGTTTCTGACTCGCCGCTATGGCGAAATCACCGGGCTTTGCTTCAACTTTACCCGAGAAGCAGAGGATTAACCCAGTAGAACCTCATACTCCCGATAACCAATATTTAATTTCATGGGATGGCAAGATGCCACATATAAATAAACGCACCTGTGAGCCGCTATCGAGGTAGCTGAGCGGCAAATTAAGAAGCCCGGAATGGTACGCGCTATTCCGGGCTTCCCAATTTGTGGTCCACAAACGACATGTCCCGAAAAACTTGTAATGAGCTTGTTATAAAAGAGTTTTGTGCTTTGTCGAAATTTTGTCTGGACATATTTTGTCGGAATGGTAGAAAGAACCCACACGATTGACTATTGATAATCAAAGACTACCAGTACATTCGACTCCCTTTGATATAAGCCAAAGTGGGTCACGAAGTGCGGAGTGCTCAGGAGTGCCTGATGTTGTAGAAAAGGGGTAGTGCGGGGCTGAAAGCTGCCGGAATTCGGTGGCAAGGCTTGCAGAGGAGTGCGCGTTAAGTGGCGTAAATTGAGCGGTTTAGAAATAAAAATCGCGGGCGTTATCTCTTATCGAAATAACGCCCGCGCAGGGTGGACGATGGGATTCGAACCCACGACAACCGGAACCACAATCCGGGGCTCTACCGCTGAACTACGTCCACCATTGGCAAGAGCACTTGCTGCGGGAGAGTATACGGATTTTGAGGAAGAATGCAAGACCAAAAATAGAAATTAGTGATTTTTTCTGGAAAGCGGGGTGAGGAAGTGGTATAATGGGCGGTATGGAAGAGACGATAGAGATGCTGGATGGGTGGTGGGGTTATTTGGAGCACCGGGGGTGGGTAAGTTTTGTGTTGAGCATTGTGCTGGGGGTGGTGCTGACGCTGATAGTGAGTCGTATTTTTCGGGTGGTACGGCGAAAGGGGCATTACCCGGTGCAGGTGCTGAGTCTGCTAAAGAAAGTAGCGATGGGGCTGCTGTGGGGGATGATAACGATACAGGCATTGCACGCAGTGGGGGTGGATTTGCTGGGGGTTCTGGGGGCTGCGGGTGTGGTCGGTGTGGCGGTGGGTTTTGCCTCGCAAACGGCTCTGAGCAATTTGATAAGCGGTGTGTTCCTGATTTCTGAGCGGAGCATCAAGCTGGGGGATTATATCCGGGTGAATGGGCAGGAGGGGAAGGTAGAGGAGGTGAATTTGCTATCGGTGAGTTTGCGGCAGTTGGATAATTCACTGGTGCGGATACCGTGTGAGTTGATGATAAAGAACCCGGTGGTGAATGTGACGCATGAGCATATGCGGCGCTGCGATTATGCGCTTGGGGTGGATTATCGCTCGGATTTGGAGCAGGTGCGACAGGTCATTTTGCAGGTAGCGGCAGAGGAGGAATTGATATTGAAAGAGCCGGCCCCGATTGTTACGTTTACGAGTTTTGGGGATAGTAGTTTGGATTTGGGGGTAGGTGTGTGGTGCCACAATACAGATTATGCTGAGGTGCGCTACCGTTTTGCACATGAACTGCTGGTGGCGTTTGACCGCGAGGGTATCAACATTCCCTTCCCTGTACGGCAGGTGTTGCTGCAGGAGCAGAAAGACCCGAACGTGGAGAGCTGATGCGGCGAGGCATGAACCAGAAGCGCATGGTAACGGTGCGCTGCGCACAGGATTTGCTACAGCAGGTTGGCCGCGTGGCAGAGGCTACGCAACTTCCCCGCACCGCTGTGGTGCAGGAGGCTCTTGCCTTGTTCTGCGATTTTTTGGACAAGGAGGGGAAGAGGTTGCAAGAGGAGGAATCTCGCGCCATGTTGGCGGCGGCGAGTCTTGTACTGCAAGAGATGCAGGAGGGGAAGCACCCCCCTGCCCCCTAATCCGGCTTTCCTTTCCGCAGGGGGGGGGACTCGCATTTGGCCTTCATTTAATCTTGCAAAAAACACAGTTTGAGACTGACAAATGCCAGTAAATCCTGTATAGTGTGGCAGCGCAGCTATGGCTTTTACACATTTACACGTACACACAGAATACTCTTTGCTGGATGGGATGATACACACGAAAGATCTCATCAAGCGGTGTGCGGAGCTTGGGATGGATTCGGTAGCTATCACGGATCACGGCAACGTGTTTGCAGCGATTGAGTTCATGGTCAATGTGAAGAAGCACAACAAGGGTATCTTGGAGTGGAACAAGGAACACCCGGATGAAAAGAAGCCGGTGTTCAAGCCTATATTGGGGTGCGAAATCTACTTGGCGCCTACCCCGCTGGATGTGAAGAAGCAGATACCGGGGCGCAAGAAATACACGCACTTGGTTCTGCTGTGCGAGAACAACATTGGCTGGGCCAATCTCATCAAGATTGTATCACGCGGGCATTTGGAGGGTTTTTACCACAAACCGCGCATTGATATGGCCACGCTGCGGGAGTTTAGCAAGGGGCTCATATGCCTGACAGGGTGTATATCCGGTCCTATGCAGGAGTGGATATTGCAGGACCAGCCGGAGAAGGCAGAGGGGGTGCTCCTGGAGCTAATAGACATTTTTGGCAAAGACAACCTGTTTGTGGAGCTGCAAGACCATGAGCTGGAGGAAGAGCGCCGCTGCACGCCGGAGCTGGTGCGCTTGGCGCGCAAGCATGATGTGGGGCTGGTGGTAACGAATGATGCCCACTTCCTGAATGAAAGCGACCACGATGCGCACGATATTCTCATCTGTGTGGGCACAGGCAACAAGCGCATGGATCCCAAGCGCATGCGCTACCCGCGCAGCGTGTATTTCAAAAGTGAGGAGGAGATGCGCGAGCTCTTCCCGGAATACCCGGATGCCTACGAGAATACGAATATCATTGCAGAGCGCTGCAACACCTCAATCAAGTTGGACTCTACCTCTACCGAGCGTTACCCGGAATTCGCCCCGGAAGACGGCTCTACCCGCGAGGAATACCTGCGCAAAATATGCTACAAGGGTCTGGAAGAACGCTATGGCAAGGAGCGCGCCGAAAATGATAAAGAATTGCGCGAGCGCTTGGACTATGAGCTAAGCATCATCAACATGCTGCGCTTCCCCAGTTATTTCCTTATCACGGCAGATTTCATCAACTGGGCCAAGGATCACGATATTCCTGTGGGGCCGGGGCGTGGTTCGGCCGCCGGTTCGTTGGTGGCATACTGCATGAAGATTACCAATATTGACCCCTATGCCTTCAACCTCATCTTCGAACGCTTCCTGAACCCGGAGCGTGTGAGCCCGCCGGATATTGATATCGACTTCTGCCAGACCCGCCGCCCGGAGGTGATTGAATATGTGCGCCAAAAGTATGGTGAGCGCGCCGTGACCCACATCATCACCTACGGCACGATGGGTGCAAAATCCGTCATCAAGGACGTGGCTCGTGTATTAGATTTGAGCTATTCAGACAGCGACCGCATTGCCAAACAGATTGAGAGTGGCCCCGGCGTAACCCTCAAGAAGAGCTATGAGGCCAATGAGGACTTGCGCAACCTGCTGCAAGACCCAACCTATGCCGAGGTGTGGGACTTTGCGCTCAAGCTGGAAGGAACGGTGCGCAATGTGGGCATGCACGCTGCCGGTGTGGTGATTGGAGACCGCGCGCTGGATGACTATGTGGCACTCACTCGAGATGATCTGAGCAACCCACACGGTGAAGTGGTAGCCCAATGTGATATGGGTGCCATTTACAATGCAGGCTTGCTGAAAATGGACTTCTTGGGGCTCAAAACGCTCACGGTGATGAAAGACGCAGAGCACTATGTGCGCCGCCGTGTGCCGGATTTCCGCTACGATCAAGTTGATATCCAAGACAAAGAGACCTTTGCCCTGCTCAACCGAGGCGACACCATGGGTGTATTCCAGCTGGAATCCGGTGGCATGGTAGATACCTGCCGCCGCTACGGTATTGACAACATTGAAGACATCATCGCTTTGTTGGCCTTGTACCGTCCGGGTGCCATGCAGTTCATGGATGATATGATTGCCGTGAAAAAAGGGCTCAAGCAAGCGGAGTACGAGCATCCGCTGCTGGAGACGGTCTCCGGGCTCACCTACGGCGTGATGATTTACCAGGAGCAGGTGCAGGCTGCAGCCAAGCTGCTGGCCGGCTACACGCTGGGCGGTGCAGACTTGCTGCGCCGCGCTATGGGCCACAAGGATATGCAGGAAATGGCCGAGCAACGCCGCCGCTTTGTGAAAGGCTGCTGGGATGTCAACCAAATTGACGAAAAGACGGCCAACGCCATTTTCGACAAGATTCAAAAGTTTGCCGGCTATGGTTTCAACAAATCCCACTCCGCATGCTATGGGCATATCTCCTACTGGACGGCCTACCTCAAGGCGCACTTCCCGGTGGAGTTTCTCTGCGGGCTGATGTCCAACGAAGCCACGAACGAGAAAATCGGTGTATTCATTCAGGAAGCCAACCGCATGGGCATCGAGGTGCTGGGGCCCTGTGTGAACCACTCGGAGGTAAAGTTCTGCCCGGAGACGATGCCCAATGGGCACTTGGCGGTGCGCTTTGGCTTGGCTTCCGTCAAGAGCATGAGTTCGGAAACCGTGCGTGTGATTGTGGAGGAGCGCAAGGCCAACGGGCCGTACAAGAGCTTGGAGGACTTCTGCTACCGCATTCCCCCGCAAAATGTGCGCCGCAACCAAATTGAAGTCTTAGTCCAATGCGGCGCATTCGACTGGATGCACGTGAGCCGCGCTCAGATATTCGACAGTATCGAGCAGTGCATCAACGGGGCAGCCAGCGTACACAAGGATAATGAAGCAGGGCAAATGGCCCTCTTCGACATGACGGAGACGACCTCCACCCCGGAGGAAACGGTTTCGCTGCAGGAATGGCCCAAGGACAAACGCTTGGATGAGGAAAAATTCCTCACGGGAGCATATTTTACCGGCAACCCGCTGGACAGCATGCGTGGGGTGATAGATGCGCCCAAATTCCTGCCCATCGGCACCCTGCCCGACCTCACCCCGGAAGAGATACGAGGCACCCGAGACATGGCCGGCATGCTGCGCAGTGTCACCACAAAAGTGAGCAAAAACAGTGGGCAGAAGTTCGCTATTATCACCGTAGAGGATTTTACCGGCAGCACAGAAGCCCTGCTCTGGGGAGATTCTTACACCAAGGCAGTAGCCGTGGAAGGGCTCTTGCAAGAAGGCAGCTTCATCCAATTCCGCGCCCGCATCTCGGTGGATGAGAAGACCAACGGCAAGAAAGTATCGGCCAATGGATTAGAGCTACTGGGTGGCCGGAAAAAGCGTGGTAGCAAGGCCCCCAATTTCTATGAGATAGTGCTCAATACAGCCCGCCACAATGCAGAAGATTTGGAGCTCATCAAACATGCATTGTTGGATTATCCGGGTAAAACCCCGGTGCATATCACCTTCCGCAATTCACTTGGCAACCGCGCGAGTATCGAACTGGGAGAGCGCTACCGCATCACCCCCTCTGCCAAGTTGGACGAACGCCTTTCCCTCTACAGCTAAATGATGAACTTGCGGCACAGTCTCTTGCTCACCACTCTGGCCTTTGGAGCCGGATTGGGCTTTACCCTTTGGCAACAGAATAAGTTTCCCGGGGTAGAGGCCCCCCAACCGGCAACGCAGGAAGCCCCCCAACAAGAGCCCCCCGCGCAAATAAAACAGGAAATACGCAGCGATGAATTCACCCTGCGTTTGCTGCAGGCAGCCATGCAATGCCAAGAAGGCAACATCCTGCTGGCACCCCACGCGCTTGCCGAAAACCTAGGTATTTTGCAAGAATTGAGCCAAGGGGACACCAAGGCAGAGTTGGAAACACTGCACCTGCCGACGGAGCGACAAACGGCGGCAGAAGAAGCAGGCGCTGTTGCATTCCTATTTTCGGAAAACACCCTCAACTACTGCGATGATACCCCGGCAGACAGCACCATACCTGTGCCGA
Source organism: Akkermansia sp. (assembly GCA_017398355.1). GTDB lineage: Bacteria > Verrucomicrobiota > Verrucomicrobiia > Verrucomicrobiales > Akkermansiaceae > Akkermansia. Next base: position 6,223 of record JAFQGD010000036.1, read on the forward strand.
TGGAGGGCCATGCAGGCGAGCCGCTCGTGCTACTCAACAGCCTGCTGGCAGATGCCACGGGGGAAGAAAACGCCCATTTCATCAATGGTGATCACTTGGCAGAAGGCACCCGGATTATCAGTTTTAGCGCACTACACCTCGCCCCTACATGGCAGCTCCCCCTGCAATCCTTCAAAACGCCCAATGCAGACTTCTACAATGCAGATGGCAGCATGCCACGCATCCGCATGCTGCAATGCAGTGGCACCATTCGCAGAGCCCAAGCTGCCGATGGCTCATGGCAAGCAGTAGCTCTCTTCATGAAACTTTCTCCTCAATCGCCAGAGGATGAGTGTCTCTTGCTGATTTTGCCTAACAACAACAGCGCGCGCCGATTCGCAGAGCAATGGGATGTAGCGCAGATAAACGCTATCCGCAAGGCACTGGCAGAAGCAGAACCCACCCCCCTCTGTGTCGAATTTCCCCGGCTTGTCTTTTCGCCGCCGACCCAAGATTTATCCCCCCTCCTGCAAACGCTCGGCCTAAAAAAACTCCTCACTCCCGAAGCGGATTTAAGCAAGCTCGCCACTGATACCCCCCTCTACCTGAACGCAGCTCTGCTAAAGTGCCGCATTCCCATCACCGAAAACACGGTGAATGAACCCGGCGGCATACCGGATATTCGCTTCGACAAGCCATTCATCTGGTGTATCGGCTCACTGAGCACCCCTGCACCGCCCTATGCCCTCGGCATTGTGGAAAACCTGTAAAATTGTTTTTCTACACCCACGCGCCCGCTGTGGTGGAACAGACGAAATTCAGCCTTGCATGCAGGCGTGATTTCTGGAATAATGAGCGCCACGACACCATGCTCAATCAGGAAGTAATCACCGAAGCAGAGACTGCTGCCATTCAAATACCTGCGGGCAATGCCCTTATCCTGCCGGAAGGCTCCCGCATCTACATCACCCAAATGCTGGGCAACTCAATCACCGCGGCCACAGATGTAGGGCTGGTGCGTATTTCCCGCGCAGAGGCGGCCAGAGTGGGTATCATCCCCCCGGAGGAATCAAAAACGGAGTCGGAAGAAAACCTGACACTCGAAGAACGCATCTGGAAGGTGCTCCACAATATTTATGACCCGGAAATCCCGGTGGATATTGCCAGCTTGGGGCTCATCTACGGTGTCGAAGTTATCCCGCAAGAGGATGGCAGCAACTATGTGGGAGTGCAAATGACCCTGACAGCCCCCGGCTGCGGTATGGGACCGCACATGATGGCAGAGGCAGAAGCCGGCATTGCCGCTCTGGAGGGCGTGGGCGAAGTGAACATTGAATTTGTGTGGGATCCGCCGTGGAATCAAGGTATGATGACGGAGGAAGCCCGAATGCAGTTGGGCCTCATCTGATGGGACGCACGGAAATAGAGTTTACGGAAAGCGAGATGCGGCATCTGGCAGAGATGTGCGCCATGGTGCTTTCTATGCTGGGGCAAGCCATGCCCGATATGAAAGACCCGCGCGCAGATGCCTGGCAAAAGTTGTGCATAGGGCTCTTGCGAGCCGCGCGAGGCGTACCCTCCATTGGGCGTGATATGGAATTGAACCCGGATTGCGGATACTGGTTCTTCAAACGCCCCTACATAGATGCCGCGTTTTACTCCGATGTGTTGGATGAATACCGAGACTCCACCTTTTGGGCAGAGCTTGTAAGCCGCATGGCCGAGCAGGTCTTGGTAGAAAACTTAGGGCCGGAGCACGTGAACAGGATGACAGAAGAGGAGCGCAATGCCCGCGTCTCCGGGCTGGAAAAGGCCCTGTGGCATGAGGTCACCCATCACGGGCTGGAGCGTGCCATGTTCATGCTCCCCCAAACTGAAAGTTAAAACGGATTTTTTCTTCAAGTATATTGCAAAAAACGCCCGGAGCACCATGACTCCGGGCGTTTTTTGCAACTTGGAGCTATCAGAACTTATAACTGGCGCCAACGTTGGCACTATGGATGTTCGCATTTTCAACGAACTCACCCGTATAGCTCGCATTGAGGCTCCAATGCTCCGACAACGAGTATGTTGCACCGGCGGTGATATTGAATCCAAAGCGACCGGGGTTCATACCACCGGTTCGGCTGCCATCAAAATCTGTAATCGGGTTATGGCGCACGACATCTTGGTGGAGAGCCATTTCACCATACACACCCCACTTACCGCTGTTGCGAGAAGCGCCTACACCCACCTCTGCGCGCAAATTCTGCAGCGAGCCGGTTTCCGCATTCTCTACGCTACCGGAATCGGAAGCATAATACTGCAAGCCACTGAATACCCGTACATCGGCCTGCTCACCCACGGTGCGAGCGTAGCTTACGCGCCCATCCACTTGCAGGTGTTTCTGATTCCATTCTACAGATTGCAACTCAGATTCACTCCGGCCATAAGCAGTGCTCCAATTCAGGCTCATGCCATTCTTCCAAGAAGTCTGCCCGTATACGGCAAGGTGCGTTGTATCCTGCTCAATCTTGCTGAAGCCGTGCGGGGAAATGTTGGCCCAGCTATTACCGACGGCCATACCCAACAGAGAGTTCTGCCCTATCTTCGATTCGATACCCAATGCACCACCACTGATATTGGTGTCCGCACCGGCATGCCCCCCGGCTGTACTGTAGCGGCTGGAATCCCCTATGGCACTCGCCCATACGGCTCTCTCGCCCGCCCCCAGCAGGGTGGCCATGCTGCGCCCGGCTATAGCTCCCATAAAGGCGCGGCTTGCATCAAATTGAGCCCAATTGGCTTGCACCACGGCATCCGCTACCCGCTTGGCGGGAGAAGACGGCTCATTCACAAGCAGCGGGTTTCTTTCTGCACCAGTTGCACCGGATTGTACATCCGCCATCTCCGGCTCTTGGGGATTCCATTCATTTGTGACAGTGAGAGTAATTGCCTTGCCTGTATCAGCGAGGAAGCAATCTTCTGCGCTCACACCAAAGATGCTATATAAATTACCGACTTGTGCATACCCCTTGTAGGAGATGAGATTGTAGGTCTTACCCAACTCGAAATCGTAGTTCAGGAAAATGCTGCTACCACTATTGAGGGTAAGAGCCCCCTTCACTGCGATGGTGGCAGGCTTAGCACCACTCAGCACAATGGAAGCACCATTCTGCATAGACAAACTACCGGCGCTCAACTTGCCATGAATGCAGAGCTGAGAACCACTGCCAATCGTGAGCGACCCCTTGATGGAAGCGCTCTGCGGCTTGCCTCCCAAAATATTCAGAGTAGAGCCGTTTTGCAGACTAAGGCTAGCAGCGCTCAACTTACCATGGAGAGACATGTTTGATTTATTCACCAAGGAAACGGCACCCTTCACAGAGACGCTTTGCGGTTTGAAGCTATCCAGTTTTATGTTGGACTCCTGCAGCGACAGATAGTTCGCACTCAGCTTGCCATCCAAATTCAGCGAGGAGCCGGAGGCCAATGTGATTCCGCCTTTCATGGCAATGCTCTGCGGTTTAGAGAAGCTCACATCCAGCTTCGAAGCATCCTTCATGCTCAGGTTATACCCGCTTATCTTACCATTTCCCAACAGTTCAGCCCCATCGGTGAGGGTAATATCACCCTTGAGGGTAATAGGAGTTGCTTTTGTGCCGATAACATCCAGTGTGCCGGATGCAAGGGAAAGTGAATAAGCACTCAGTTTACCCCCCAGATTAAGCTTGGCTTTGTCATCAATAAAGAGCCTCGACAGCTTGGCGTTCATGCTCAAGCCTTTCGCACTTGTTGTAAGCACAGCCCCCTCTTTCAGCGTAAGAGCGTTGGTAACAATTGAGCCCTTGCTATCTAAGAATACATTGCCCGTCACTGCCACATTGCCGGTACCTGAAAGTTTACCGTTGACTATCCCCCCTGCCAGTATGGCAGAGTTCTGCACATTCAGCTGCGAGCCCTTGAGCATCTGCCCGGAGCTCAACTTGAAGGTGCCGGCATAATTCTTACCACCCTTCACAACGGCAGAACCAGCTAATTCAATATCGTTGCGTACAGCCTTGTTCGCCAGATTGAGAATACCGCCGGTGACGGTAATGGCCCCGGTGCCGAAGGCATCTGCCACACCGGCCGTAAGTGTGCCGGCTTCCAAGAATGTGCCGCCGGAGTACCTGTTGGCCAATGTAATGGAAAGTGCGCCCAAGCCTTTCTTGATAAGGCGTGCCTCGCCACCTATATAACAGTCGTCGTATTTCGCAAAAAGCTTAACGGACTTAGAGCAATCAAACGTCACGCTGCCGGGCTTCAAATCATCCAAAATCTCCAGTTTTTTATTATTATTGATTAAAACGTGGTCGCCATCATGGTATACGGCAGATTCACCGCGTTCATTGACCCACCAACCCGAGTAATCTGTCGTATACCAACAATCCATATCCGGTGCCGCAATCAGATTTTGGCTCGTTCGCTCCGTAACACCGAGATAAAGGTTCTTGCCGGACCAATTGAGCGAATATTCCAAATCACCGACATACACCTCAGAAAGAGACAGATTATTGGCGTTGGTGATTCTGTCGCCTGATACAGAGAAGAGCAAATGCTCACCCTGCGCATAAGTCTTATTCAGAGAAAGTGTTGTCTTCTGATTGAAGTCAATATCACCTATACTGATGGCTGAATTGCCCGAGAGAGAAAGATTCCCCCCGTCAAACAACAAATCAGCTGCCGTTGAGCAATCCAAATTCAGCACACCTCCGGTGATGCTGATGGATGTCAGCTTATCTCCCGCAGCCCCTACAATAGTGCTGAGCTTTTCAGTAACGGCTGATTTCAGGTAATAAGTAGAATAATCGACCGCACCGGGTGCCGTTGCAATGCCGTTGCTGCCGAGCGTCATGCCCAAGCTTCCGTGTTTGATGATAGCACCATTATTCTGCACCGTTCCGCCATTGACAAGAGTCACGCTATAGGAACCGGCTTTCAGGAACCCATCGCTGCCCGTCTTTCCGGCCGCCGACACGTACGACGCATTCGAACTTTGCAGCGTAAGGCCGGAAGCATCAAAGCTACCACTCATGACCAGTGTCCCCTGATTCTGCAGAACAGAAGAGAACTTGTAATCGTGGCCTATCAACTCAACGCGGCCGGCGAGAGCAGAGGATAGACTTCCACCATAGGCCTCAATCGTGGTATTGCAAAGGCTACCGGAGGAAAGCCCACCGGATTTCAGCAAGACTTTACCGGCGGTCGTATTGCTGCCCAGAGACAGATTACCATTCACCGTCAGCGTTCCCTGGTAGTTTGTACCACTCAATGATGCCGTCTTGGCATCAATATTGTTGGCTACGGCATAATCCCCCAGTTGCAGAGCGCCACCGGAGAGGAGAATATCACCGGAGCCAAAGGATTTCGCCCCACCGGCAATGACCTTACCGGCGGAGATGGTCGTTCCCCCGGTGTAGGTATTCGTTGCATTCATGGTGAGAGAACCGGAACCGCTCTTCTGAAGGCTACCGGCACCGGCGATAGAGCCGCTTCCCGTAAATACCAACGCAGCAGAACCGGACACCTCCACCTCACCTGGCTGCAACGTGCCGGAAAGTGTCACATTGCCACCCGTTGCAAAGTGAACGGGCATGCCATCCGTATAGGACACAGTCTTCCCGTCCGGGTCCAGCCAATTCGTGGCAGTGGAGTTCCACACACCATCATTACCGGCCCAAGTCAGATTCGCTGCGGCTACAGGAACGAGAGATGCCACCTCCATATACAGAGAATTGCCTTCTATCACCAGTTTGCCTTCAAGATTTCTATCCAAATACTCAATTTCGTAATCAGATAAATCGCCTACCAAGGAATCAAACCGAATCAATTCGTGCAGGCCCGGTGTGGCATCCGTCAACGAGACCTGGAAGCCGCTTCCCAAGGTCAAAGAGCCCTCCACCGTGAGGACGGCATTGAGATCCGACCACAACTTTCCATCAGCAAAGTTCAAATCACCTGTGATACGGGATGACTTGACAACGGAGAGCCATTCACCGTTTGACACGGTCACATGACCATTTACAAGACCGCCGTACAAATCCAAATAGCTGTGCGCAACCTGCAAATGATCAACCGTAATTGAGGCCCCGCTAAAGACACTTATTTTAGCGCACCACCCGGTGCTGTTTTCTATACGCAAATCACCCTGGTAGACATTCACATTGGCATCAAACTGACTGCAATCGCCCCCCAACACAGTATCCCCATCGATTGTGACATAGGGTCTAAGGAAGCTCTCGCTTATACCAATCAAATCATTTTTGATGGTACAATTACTCAATACCAAGTCGCTACCACCATAAATGCGCAAAGCATCGCCGGAAACAGTTGCATTCTGCACCGAGACATCCACATAGTTATCGCTTCGTATAGCACCAATGTTCTTCAATACCGTATCACCGGTAATGGTAACATGCTGAGAGATATCATGTTGATTGGCATTAAGAGAACCTCCGCTTATCATGAGCGTACTGTTCCCCAAAGCCGTATCACTCATCAGGGACAATTCGCCGGAGACGAGATAAGTCTTACCGGTGAAGGTATTGTTCCCCCCAAGGGTTGTATTGTCATACACATACACCGAGCTACCGCCACTGATGGAGGAGTTGATAGTAGCCCCATAGGATTCAATGTGAGCACCTTGCAGGGCACCGCCGGACAAGCTGCCATTATTCTGCAAGCGCACGCTACCGAGAAGCGAGCCACTCAGAGCCACAGCGCCCTGCACTGTGAAATTACCATCATAAACAGTGCTGGACAGCGAGCCACCGTTTGCCACGATATCGTTGTCGATATCATAGCTTCCCAAATTCAGAGTACCGCCATTCAAGGTGATGTTGCCCACGCCCAAAGCATACTTTGATTCCACTACAATCGTACCGCCATTCAAGGTGGTGCCGCCGGTGTATGCATTGTGCGTAGCCACGCGAAGAGTGCCGGGGCCGCTCTTCACCAGAGCCGCATCACCGGCAATACTGCCGGAGCCGCTAAACACGACTTCTGCGCTACCGCTCACGCTGATATCGCGGGGGTTTACATCACCGGAGATGGTGACAACACCACCTTGGGCAAACTCTACGCTATCCCCCTTCATGAAACTGGTTCCGCTACCGCCCAGCATCCAATTGCCGGGAATATCATCAGCCCACACACCATTGCCGGTTTGCCAGGACAAGGTACCGCCCATTTCTGCAATTTCCAAATAAACGGTACCGGCCTCAGCGCGTGTGGTGTATTTGACACGGGAATTATCATTTGCAAGCTTCAAGTGGTCGAGAGAGCCCACAACATCACTGCAAGAGAATAGCTCATACACGCCTTCTTTTAAGCTTGCAACATTGATTTGAACATCGCTCGCAAGAGTGAGAACACCTTCTACACGCAACGCAGAACCGCCATAAGTAATCTTGCCGCCGTCAAGCGTCAGGTTACCTGCCAGCATAGCATCCACCCCCAGCGCCAGGTGCCCATTCTGCCGCAATTGAATGTTGCCGGAAGCCTGGCCACCGGCAAATTGAAGCGTGTTGGCAGTAAATGCCATATCATTCACGGCAAACAAACCGGCGTTGATAATCACATCAGAAGCCCAAGCATTTTGCTCGACGCGTAAAGTACCACCGTTAATAACCGTCGTGGCATAAAGCTGGCTGCAATCACCACTCAGCATCGCATCGCCATTTCCCTGCTTTGTGATGCTGATGGGTGCAGATGAGCTACCGCCCCTGAGCGTATTTTCGATTAAGCCGGAGTGCAACTCCAGCGCACCAACCTTCAGCGCATCACCACTAAGGCTTCCGCCATTCATCACGAGGGTTCCCGCAAAGGAGGAAGAGTTGAGCACATCCGCAATACCCTGTACTTTCACGGTGTTGCGGATAGCACACCCATTCATATCCAGCTGCCCGCCTTGTATGAGCACTTGCCCACTGCCGAACGACGATGCAGAGCCTGCCGTAAGGCGACCCGATTCAATCGTAGTGCCACCGGTATAGGTATTGCTCTCACGCAGGGTTGCATCCCCGCGCACCAGCACGGAGGATGCGCCGGAAACCGCACTGTAGACAAGGCCCGAATCAATGGTTATCTTGGTATCGGCAATGGAAGCGCCATTAATAGTACCACCCTTGAGTGCAATTCCGGCAGCGCTCGTCGTACCGTCCAACTGCAGCATGCCTTCCACACTCAAAGTACCGGCGTATGCAGAGGCATACAAAGAGCCACCGGTAGCGATAATGTTGTTGGAAACGGCATAGCTGCCCAGATTAAGCTGGCCGCCCTGCAGCTCGATATCACCTGTACCAAAAGATGCCACACCACCGGCTTTGACCGTACCGGCGGATACAACAGTACCACCGGCATAGGTATTCGCGGCATTCATCACAAGTGAGCCACTACCCTCCTTGCGCAGCACAACAGAATCACCGCCGATGGAGCCGCTCCCTTTCAACGTAAGAGTAGAAGAGCCGCTAACGCTCACGTCCAAGGGCTTCACTTCCCCGCTGATGGTAACAGTACCCCCACCCGTGAAGGAAACAGCATCACCATCAGCATATGTGGAGGTGGTGGAATCATAGTTCCACGTTGTGACACCATCGTTTTGCCAAGTGCCGGTCGCGCCCGAACGCCAATTCAACACGCGGGAGAAACCTTCGATGGAAAGCATCAAGCCCGAGTCGGTACCAATCAATTCGGCCTGTGTACGCACGGAGCTACCATATACCACTTCCAACTGGTCTATGTTGCCCACAAGGCCATCATAAATCATCAGCGTATAAAGTCCTTCTTTCTTGATGTTCGATACATCAAAAGAACATGACCCGTCAAGAGTCAATGTACCCTCTACTCTCAAACACCCGGATTCATACTGCAATACACCGCCGGAAACGGTTATATCACCATTCACAGTAGAATCGCCCGCAATATCCAACACACCCTTGCTACCGACCAACACATCGGCCGTAACCGTGCTATTATTGATGGCTCTGAGGTGTGCACCGCCGGAAACGGTTAATCCCTGCGTGGCATTCAGCGTAGCGTTGCTCAGGTAGATATTGCCCACCTCCATCAATGCGCTACTCGTCAGGATACCATTCGTCACGCGGGTATCCCCCTTGTAAGATGAACTACCGGCAAGCGTGGCGGTGGAGCCATTGACAATGACACCGCCGGCACCAACTAAATCATTGTTGATGACCGCAGCTTGCAAGGTGGCTGTTGCACCTGAGCCCAGCTGCAAGGTATCGCCACTCAACGTTGCATTCGTCACATTCAAATCCCCGGAGAATGCACCACCACCCATAAAGTTGGAGTTTGCATCCACCGTCACCTTATTGTCGAACTGCAAGTTCTTCATGTCCACAGTACCGCCACTGAGACGGATATTGCCCATACCAAATGAGTTATTATAGGGGGCTTCATCACTAGCAGAGGCATTGACCGTACCCTGCTTGATATGCAGCGTGCCGGTAAACGTATTATTTTTGCCTAGGGTGAGCGAGCCTGTTCCGGTCTTTACAATATTCGTATTTCCACCAATACCATACGCACCGGAGAACACCAAATCCTGAGAGCCACTTACCGTGACAGATGCCGGCATTACATGGCTTGTAAGCTCAATTTCTCCACCGGTAGTGAAGCTTACAGCATCACCATTGTGGAAGCGTTTATCAGTGGATTTCACACTGGAAGGCAGGCTCCAGGCCGTATCGTCAGATGCCCCCCAAGTGCCATTTCCGCCATTCCACGTCAGTTGGCAGGAAACGCGCTCCATACTCAGCCACAGAGCATTATTTTCCAAGCGGAAAGAGCTCTGCACACGGTCATCTGTCTGTATACCGGTCAGGAGAGATGTCGACCCGCTGATTGATTGGTAACGAATCAACATATAATCACCGGATTCACCGATGGAATCCGTGTCAATTTGAGTGGATGCTGATAGAGTCAACGTGCCCTGCAGCGTCAGGGTGTGACCATGGCTGATGAATTTGCCACCCTTCAGAGTGAGATTACCCACCATGTCAGAGGATTGAGAAAGCTCAACCTCCGCACCGGATGCCGTCGTCAGGGAACCGGCCAGAGAACCACCGTTGAAGCAAATATTCTGCCCGGAACTCATAGTCATAGCAGATCCCAGCACCAAACGGCCGCCATTTAGCATCACATCTGCGCTAAATGCCTTAGTCGCCCTCAGTTGCCCTTCTTCTACAGCGATACCGCCGGAAAGAGCCACACTGTTGCTGATTGTCGCCGTGCTACTACCTTTCTTCACCAAAGAACCGTTTCCAATCAGCGCTGTGGCAAGCTCACCGGATTGCATTTCAACCTCCCCGGAGACGGTGAGAGCAGAAGCAGAGTTCAGCTTACCACCGGTCAATTTCAGAGTTCCGGTAACGGTATCAACATTAGCCAGCGAGGCAGTACCGCGTACCTCCACCTCATTAGCCAAGGAGAATCCCTGCATATTCAGGGTACCACCGTTCAGGGTAACAGTCCCTGCACCAAGAGCCGTACCGCTATTGGCAACCAAAGTACCGCTGTTCTGCACCACACCACCCGTAAAAGAATTATTTCCGCTCAAGGAGACAGTTCCGTTTTCAACAGTCAGCACACTGTTTCCGGTAATGGCAGAACTGATGGTACCACCCTTGGCCGTAATGCTTGCATTGTTGAGAGCACCGCCGCTGATAGAGCCACTCTTCAGCACAAGTCCCTCAGCGTTTGTTCCCACAAAGGTTGATTTAAGAGTCAATGCCCCATCAACTGTCAGCGCACCGGCAAAAGCTCCTGTGCCATTGATAGTCCCCCCCTTAGCGAGGATATCATTGCCAACAGCCAAATTCTGCAATTCCAAAGTACCACCATTGAGCTGCACAGTCCCTGTACCGAGAGATTGCGCATTCCACAGCACCAAGGTACCGGCATTGAGCGTCGTGCCACCGGAATAGGTGTTGGCTTGGGAAATGTACGCAGTCCCGGAACCGTTTTTCACCACGGATGTTGTACCCGTCAACAGGGTTTCAACATTGCCCGATTGAACCGTCAACCGGGAATCCTTCAGCGAGCCCTCATACACCGTGCCGCTCACCAAGGTCATTTGGTCCGCCTGCGTATCATCCCCCAAAGCGGCAAAGCCATCTACCGTTATGTTACCACCGTAATCGTATGCCACAAGCGTGCCATCGCTAATGTACAAATCATTCATGATGCGGCAGAGACCGGTATTCAGAGTGGCTTCTCCACTCAGATACACGGCGCCGCTACCAAATGCGGTTTCACCGCCGGGCATCATAAATCCACCGGTAATGTACGTACCACCCGTGTAAGTATTGTGCTGGTTGAGTACGGCAGTACCGCTTCCTTTCTTAGTTACTTTGGCAGAGCCACCAATAGAGCCTTCACCGCTCAACGATATGGATTGAGTACCGCTAAATACAACCTCCGACGGCCTCAAGTCGCCCACGACGATGACAGTCCCTCTACCATCAAATGTAACCTTGTCGCCATTGTAGAAAGCCTGCCCGGTCAGAGTTGTACCGTTGCCGGTTTTCATCTGCCAATTCTCGCCACCGCCGGGACTCCAAATACCGTACCCGCCACTCCAGGTCAAATCACTGGGAGCGGAGGTAACATTCATGATAAGGCTACTTCCCTGCACGGCAAAGCTGTATGCAAAGCGAGCATTCACCGCCATGTCATCCGACAATTTCAACAACGAGACGTTGCCCGATATGGAATCGAAGGTAGCAAGGGTGTACGTACCTCTGTTGCCTGCACCATCCACACAAATGTATGTGTTGCCGGTAATGCTCAAGGTACCATTCACATCCAATTTCGTATTTTTCGCAAAATCCACCGAGCCATTACTCAGCGTAAGCCTGCCGTTCAAGGTGGCGCTCTTATTCAAATCCAGCACACCGTTATTGGTCAAGGTGAAATTACCCTGCAAGGTACCATTGTTCAACTGAATGCCGGAAGATGATGATATATTGAATCCCTGTGTGGTCTTGAAGGTACCGCCATTCATCACCAGCGCCCCTTGGAATGAACCGCCGGCGGTCAAGGTGCCGGATTGAAGCGTCACCCCCTTTGAGAATACGGTAGCACCCGACAAAGACACATTACCGCTCACCACGGCCGAATCTGCACTGATAGCATTGGAAATGCTGCCGGAACGCAGCTGCATACCGCCGGAAACATTCATTTTTTCGCCACTCAGCGAACCACCGGCCAACTCAAAGCCTTTCTGCAACGAAACAGCAGAGGCATTATAAGACTCCAATTTACCGGTACCGGTAACCTTGAGAGCACTTGCAAGTGAAGAATCACTACCGCCAAGGCTCAGCGTACCGCTCTTTAATTCGACAGTACCACTACCCAGAGCACGGCTATTGGATGTGATGAGAGTACCGCCTTCAATGGATGTGCCGCCGGTATAGCTATTGGCCAAATTCATGCTCAAGGCACCGCTTCCTTGCTTACGAAGGCTCGTATCACCGGTTATCTCTCCATTTCCGCCATCGTTGAACGTCAATGTACCGGAAGTATTATTCACCAGCATCGAAGCCGGGGCAACGTCTCCACTGATGCTGATGGTTCCACTCTTCGAGAAGGTCACGCGGTCGCCATCGTAGAAATTGCTATCCGCAGTGCTTGTATTCCATGCTCTTTGAGAAGCACCATCGCCGGATTTCCATGTACCGGATGAGAGCGCCCATTCCAAATCTGCTGCCGGTCGCTGCGAGGTATTCAAATGATACATGAGCGTATAATACTTGCGCCCATTGATGGTGCTGGACACCGTATAATAGCCGGAGCCCCCCACTTCATCATAATAACTCTTATCATTTTCCACCCCGGCCAAAGCACCGTTCAAGAAACGAGAATCATAGCGCAGAAGACTATATTCGCCATCTGCCAAACCGGAAGCAAGGCTGCAACTAATACCGGAGATGCTCATGCGGGCGCTGGTGCTGAGGGCATTCAGAGTAAGCGCCGGAGAAGAAGCATGAGCTGAAGAAATTTGAATCTTGACACCACTGAGTGTGATAGAATCTGCCGTCAGTATGTTTTGCCCGCTGTAGGAGCCCTTCTGCAAATTCAGCGTCTTGGCAGAAAGTTGGCCACCTTCCATCAAGGCAGCTCCCGCATTGATGGTACCATTGCTGCTCAAGCGGGTACCGGATGACATAATCAGCTGGTCGGCAGTAAACGAATCATTGATGACCAATGAGCCGGCACTCACACCCACATTGCCGGTAAACCCACCGAACTCGCCCGAGAAAGTTTGTGTACCCAGCCCACTCTTCACTATATTGAGCGATCCCAGTACTGAACCGGCAAATGAATAGCTCTTCCCGGAATCCACATTCAGAATTAATCGCTGCACCTCATCCACCACCAGAGATTCCGGCGCCAATGTTTTTTCCGTCTTGGCATCCTTCTTCATGTGCCCACTGTACAGATAAGTTGATGAAGAAGACGATGTCAGGCCTTTTAGTGTCACATCCCCGGCAATACCCAGCGCTGCGCGGCCATCTGCGGCATCATCGCCTCGCACTTCGAGAGCGACCAACCTGTATGAGCCCTTGCCCAGCTCTGCAGAGGTGAGATGATAGCAATTAGTCACCCCGTTTTTATCCACACCATTGTCTATCACCGCAATGTTGCCGGTGAATGATGTGGCCGCATTGTCCGCAAGCTCATAAACAGTCAATGAGCCAAAGGCACAACCGGCCAAGCTGATATTGCCGGAACCACGCAGCTTCTGCAGTTGTATACTCGTACCATACGGCACATAGGCCGAACTCTCATACCGAGCGAGAGCCGCAGAGCCGGCGGAGACATAAACGTCCTTCATCACATGCTCTGCCACCTCAATGGCACTGTATGTTGTGGGCCTGCGCACATAAATAGCGTATTGCCCACCATTCGCCAATGAAAGTGCCGGCGCGTAAAGCGGCGAACCTTCCCAGCTGGTCTCCTGTACTACATACAGAGACCCGCTAACATTTACCTGCGACGCGTACGTGCCGGTAATGCCGCCCGACTGCAAATCGCCAATTTGAGCAAAACCGGCAATATCCAAGGAGAGCGTGTTCGCAAAGCTCGGAGCCCCGCTCGTTGCCAAAAACAAAACCTCCGCATCACTCGCCACGCGGAGCGTACCATTACCCTGAATCTTACCACTGATTTCAGCCTCACCACACAACTCCAATATACCTAAATCAGAAAGGGAAACACGGTTCGACAAATTGCCGTTCCATTTCATCGTTGTGGTAGAGAAATATTTCATCGTTGTGGTAGAGGAATCACCACGGTACCCTACTTCAATTCCCCCGGCCACGTTTACATTGCCCGTGAAGTTGTAACTGATGGGGGAATCACTATCATTGCGCAGCGCAAGTTGAGAGGAGGTATTACTGCTGCTGATATCACCGGCAATGGTGGTATCTTTCGATAAATCCAATATCAAATCCGCACCGTTCAGCACAACATCGCCGGTTAATTCCTGGATATCCTTGACAGTAAGCGCAGCGCTTGCCGTGCTACCACTCAATGTCAGTTTTCCCTTGGAGGTAAGCTTGAGGGATTGCTCCGTCTGCGTATTCTTGAGAGCATAGGTCAACTGAGCCGTATCCAGCAACTGCAAGGAAGAGCCACCAAACACCATGGAGCTGCTCACCACACTATCCCCGCTAATCACAACACCGTTCTGCACATCTATTGCACCGGGAGTAGAGGTGGAGCTGGTGAAACTCCACTTGCCATCCGCAATACTCACAGAACCAGGCATGACTGTTTGGGATACCGTCACCGTGTTGCTCGACGTCCCGGTGCTGCTGAACAGCACATCCTTTCCGGCCGTCTTGAGCGATTTCCCCTGCCACATAGACGGGCTCCAGGTGCCGTTCCCGCTACTCCAACTATAACTAGCTGTGGGTTTGAACACGATATACCCATTCTCATATGCAAGTGTACCACCGGAAATAGTCACATTGCTGAGAGTCGAGGCCGAAAAACCATCTACATCTACCAATCGGTAAGTCGCGCCTTCCGTAAAATTAAAATCCGTATTATATTGGAACACCGTCCCGGAACCCAAGGTGAGTGCGCCGGTCAGCGACAGCAACGGCGTCGTGACGTTGGAGGAATCCAACACCATGTTAAAGATAGCGCCTGAAGCAAACTGAAGTTTGGATACACCCAACGTGAACGCCCCCGAACTATCGGAATCAACCTTGAGCATACCTCCTTGGTTCACCACCAAATTTCCCGTCAGTGTCAATGTATTCTTCCCGGAGCTAAACAATACACCGCCCTTGCTGACGGAGAATGAACTGCCGCTCAGTTTGCTACTACTGCTCAACGCCAACGTGCCGCTGCTGAGTGTAGCATTGGAAAAACTCACCTGCACCCCGGCAATCTTGGCTGTACCGCTGCCACTCTTGGTCAGGCTTCCTACTTTCAGGCTCGTTCCGTTGTTGGTGGTAAACACATATTCCGAGCTTGTGTCAACGATGAGGTCGCCGGCCGTTATCGTTTTGCCGGTCGCGTTCAACACCACTTTCTTGTTGGTGGAGTGATCGTCAAACTTCACATCTCGCCCCGCTGTATAGTACGTCGGAAAATAAGTCTTCCCGTATGATGCCCCCGTGGCACAATATACATCCCAACCTGTGGCGGTCGTCGGCAATTCATCCGAGTTGTAGGCCACCTCATTCCCCGTCCACATCCCGCCACTCTTGCTTCCATTCCATACTTGCGGATTATCCGGATCCGTGTACTCCTCGTGCATCTTAACCAAGCTTGTAGGCGTATAGATGCCGATTAATTCTTGAAGCACAGCACGATAGGTACTGTCCGATTTATTGGAAAAATACACTTGCCACCCATCAAGAATGGCTGCAATATACCCGTTTACCAGAAGAACGTATGGCTCACCATTCTTATAGGACTCAAACGCATTAAAATATGTCAGGGTGTAGGGCATTAGTGTTAACTGGGGCTGGCCGGTATCCTCATTATCAGCCACCCACAAACAATTCACATACCCATCACTTCCAACTGTATACCCATAACACGAGATAGCGTGCCCGCCATTTCTGACAAAATACGCGTTCCCTTCCGAATCGTACATTTTTTCAAAATGGCCATACCCCAAGCTCAAAGGTGATGAGAAATAAGTAACATCACTTCCACTGGAAACCGAGGAAAAGATGGATTTTATCCCATCGGAAAAAGCTTTCTTCGATGCTACTGGTTCAGCAATATACTGATTCTCGTTTAAGAAATAAAACGATAAATAGTCATTCTCCACATAAGTCGAAGAATTAGTGTAATACTTACTAAAAAAGCCCCCGCCACCTCTTTTCTTTTGCTTGTCGTATGTACCACCTTTCAAAAACCAAGTAAAACCGTTTGTTGAATTTCCATCGGTATCCACCCAGTAGTCATAAAAATGTGTCGACACTTCCAATGCAGCAAGGCCACCAAAATCATCTACTAATGATTCATCGTAATTATAACCGAATGGCATCGATGACGCACTGTGCGAAAAAATACCATATCTATCTAACCAATGCTGAATAGTGTTTGATGCTGACTGATACCAGCATGTTAAATGGTCATCCAATAGCGCATTTATAAATTTCGTATCCTTTTGTATAGCAGTACGCAATGCGCTGTATGATTTATAGGTAGATGATGTTGTACTTGTAGAAAGCAACGATTTAAGATTACCCAGGAAATCAAAACTATACCCGGCCTGCTTATATGCCGCAAACAAGCTCTTATATAAATTGTCACTTTTCAGTATGTTTCCATCATCATCCGCATACAGATAATAGGCCTTTGATGTATCATAGAAATTGACGGACTTATTTAAATCAATACCGGATTTGGAAGAATTGAGTACAATACCGTCTACCATATAATGAGTACCGGAAACTCTGGCGGCAGCAGACATATCATCTACTGAGCTACCGGATGCCGAAGCAAACGAGGCCGACGATTCAATACCGGAGCTCAACCATTTGAGCCATTCATCCTCCTCTTTTTCCTCCTCATCTTCGCTGATGCTTAATGTAATAATTTCATCATCAGGCAAAAGCGCCCCTGTTGCGGATGACGAATAGGCAGGAGCAGGCAACACTGCAGGTGCTGCAGCCATAAGAGCGACTATAGCGCGGCGAAGGAGAACGGGAAGATGTAATTTCATGGTAGCAAAAATTGATATGACAATCGGAACGTGCAATAGTATACAAGGTACATGTGCATATTGCCAAGAAAAAAATACTTATTTACATTTTTTCATCGTGAAACAAGGCGCTCTTCTTCAAGACGCTCCGGGGCAAGCGCATCTTTTGCACAAATTGCTTGCAAATTTGCGTTTTTTGTTCTGTTCAATGTCCACAGAACGTGCTAGAATAAGTTCTGGACATGAGTGTAGGTGACGGGCGAGAAGGGAAAGTGCGCGCAGCACTCCTCAAGGGTGAACTCGGTGGCAAGTTGGCAGGTCTGAGTTTACCCCGGCAGATTGTGTCCATTGCACTCTGGCCGCTGATGGAGCAGGTGATGAGTTTCATATGCGCCTCCACCTCCCTTTTCCTTGCCACCCACATGGGGACCTCCGGCGAGGTGACGGAAAAAATAGCATCCGGCATAGGGGTGACAGGATACGTCATGTGGCTGGGCTTTCTGATGCAAAGCGCCGTCGGTATGGGGGCTACTGCCATCGTGAGCCGAATGACCGGAGCCCGGCGTTTTGGGGAGGCGAACTATGTGGCCAACCAAGCCGCCGTGCTGGGCTTGTTGGCCGGCATTCTTTCTGCCCTGCTCATGTATGCGACTGCCGAATTTCTCGTGGCAGATGTACTGCAACTGAGTGATTTAGCGCGGGATGTAGCCTTAGAATACATGCACACCGGGTGCTGGGTAGCTATTTTCTCCGGCGTAGTGTTCGCCGTGAATGCTGCGCTGAGAGGCTCGGGAGACACGCGCACACCTTTCTTCATCATGCTGGCGGTAGATGGCTTCAATATCGTATTCAGTCTTCTGCTGGTCAAGGTATTCGGGCTTTTCATTCAGGGCTTGGCCTTGGGTATGGTGGCCGGCATGGCAGTAGCGGCCGCCATATTGGTGGGCATTTTACTGCGCCGTTCATGGAGCATGCGCCGCCAGCTGGCAGGGGCAGATTTGGACAGCTACGCTGCCGCTCGCGAGAAAAATTATGCGCCGGAACTCTTCCTGCAAGCCCGTTCCCTCAAACCGGATTTTTCCATCATCTACCGCATCCTCTCCATCGGGCTTCCCCAAGCGTTGGAGGTGGGCGGCATCTGGCTCATTCAGATATACGTGCTGCGGGTCATCTCTGCATTGGGAGATGCCAGTGTCGGTGCACACAACATAGCCATTCGCATTGAATCCATGAGCTTCCTGCCGGGCTTTGCCATCGGCATGGCCGGTGCCACCCTCGTGGGGCAATACTTGGGGACAGGCAGTGTGCGCATGGCATTGGCCACGGTGCGCCGCTGTATACTGTATAGCGTGTTCTTCATGGGCTGCATGGGGATAGTTTTCTTCCTCTTCCCGGGCTTTTTCGCTGAAATTTTTGCGGCCAACTCAGAAAGCTTGCTACGAGAAACCATACCGGTGGTGCAGATTTTCTTGTTGGCAGAGCCGTTTTATGCAGCAATGCTCATTCTCAAGATGTGTCTGCGCGGCTCGGGAGACACACGGCGGGTCATGTTCGTATCCTACGGCTGCATGGGATTCTTCCGCGTATTCTGCCTCATGATGTGGAATTACCTGTGGCCGGAGACCCTTACCCTGCCCGGCATTTGGGTTCTCTTCACCGTGGATATGGCGGTGGAATACTTCATCCTCAACCGCATTTTGTGCAAGCTTAAATGGGCTCGCCGCAAAGTTTAATTCCGCCCGGCACATCACTCCGAGCGGAACACGCTTTCTATCAAAATCCGTTTACGAAGGGAGGGCAATTTCCCATCACACCCCCAGCTCTTGGCGCACAATGTCACGCACGCGAGCTTGAGTTTCGTTGACGGAGCCATCTGCCTCAATGCGGTGCAGCCACGGCATTTCCATAGCCGAGTACACATCCGCACAGGCTTGCAGGAAAGGCTCGTTTTCAAAGGCATCATGCCCATTGCCGCGTGCATTCATTCGCTGCATAGCCATCTCCAACGGAATATCAAGCCAGAAAGCCACATCGGGCACCGTGGCAAATTCCTCATTCCACTGGCGAATTTCCTCCACATTGGCTCCACTGGCCCCTTGGTAGGCCATCATAGAAAGATAGTAGCGATCCAGCAGCACCCAGGTGCCGGCTTCCAACGCAGGCTCAATAAAATCCCGCACATGCTCACGGCGATCCTGCAGCAAACAGGCAATCTCTTCTTCTATGCTCAGGCGCTCCCCGGAAATGGCCGCCTGCCTCACTTTCATCCCCCACTTTCCACGGGTGGGCTCAAAATCCGTTACTACTTCGATTCCTCTTGCTCGCAAATACTGAGCCAAAAGCTGAATCTGAGTTGATTTGCCTGTGCCGTCAATACCTTCAAAGACGACCAGGCGACCACGTAGGTGAGGCGAATCCGGTTCCATAAGTGCCTTGCAGCGTAGCACAGCCCCCCAGCTGCATCAAGCACAAAATGCGTGTTCAAAAGCAAAATTCACGCTTCCGTGCTTGCAATGGCTTCCGCCGCGTGGTAGAGTTCTCTGCGAATCTATTTATCCCCATGCGAAATATATTGGAAATATCACGCCTGCGCATGCACTTCCCGGTGCGCCAGGGCATTTTTTCCCGCAAAAAGGGGGTCATCAAAGCGGTGGATGATGTCTCATTCACCATTGCCCCCGGGGAGACCTTGGGGCTGGTTGGTGAAAGCGGTTGTGGCAAAAGCACCATAGGGCGCTGTCTTGTACGCCTCTTGGAGCCTACGGATGGCTGTATTCGCCTCATGGGCAAAGATATAACCCACCGACCGCAATGGATGCTGCGGGGCGCGCGCAAACGCGTGCAAATGGTCTTCCAAGACCCTGCCAGCTCTCTGGATCCGCGCATGGATGTGCGCCACATCATCTCCGAACCGCTGGACATACGCCACACCGGCTCACGCCAAAGCCGCCGCAAGCGGGTTGATGCACTGCTGGATTTGGTAGGACTACCACAAAACGCAGCAGATAAGTTTCCCCATGAGTTTTCCGGGGGACAGCGCCAACGCATTGGCATCGCGCGTGCGCTGGCGCAAAACCCGCAACTTCTCATTCTGGATGAACCGGTAAGCGCGCTGGATGTTTCCGTTCAGTCCCAAGTACTTAACCTGCTGCTGGATTTGCAAAAGGAGCTGAACCTTGCCTACCTGTTCATCTCGCACGATTTATCTGTTGTACGCCATATTTCCGACCGCGTGGCTGTCATGTATCTCGGCAAAATCGTAGAAATGGCCGGAGCAGACCAGCTCTACGAACGCCCTCGCCACGCCTACACCAAAGCACTCATGACAGCCATCCCCAAGCCGGATCCGGCTCAGCGCTCTACCATCCATGTGCTGCCGGGGGATGTACCCTCCCCCATTGACCCGCCACCGGGTAGCGCATTCGGCAGGCGCATCAACCATCCCTACTTGGAGGCCACCTATGGCATGGATTTGACTCCGCTTGAAATCGAGCCCGGCCATTGGGTCGCCCCCGACCCCTGCGCCATCTCACTGGCAGACCTCACCAAACTCGGCATCGACATTTACCAATAATGTTCGTGCTTAAACACATCTTTCGACTGCGAGAAAGCAGCAGCCAGTACCCGCCCACTCCGGATGGCGACATGCCCTTCTTGGATCACTTGGAAGACCTGCGCCGCACCATCATCCGCATGGCGCTCACCCTCTTGATTTCCATGCTACTGTGTTTTGGCTTTGCCCCCGCGCTCATGCAGATATTGCGCCAGCCCATCGAATCCGTATGGCAAGAGCATGCCTGCTCACTCCTACCGGCCGGCACCAACGCGCAAGAATGGCAACAAGCCCGCACCTTGGCAAGCATGCAGCCCGCACTCCCCCCCGCTGCATACCAAGCCGTCCTATCCGCAGCTCCCCCGCACGTACGCCAACTGGCAGAAACCATCCCTTTGGCACAAGCCGCCGCCCTGCTCCCTGAGGCGAAGCAAACCGCCTTTTTGACCCAACATTGCCCAAGCGCTCATGCCACCGCGCTGGCCACCCAACTCCTGCAAGCGCCCGACTTGCTCGCGCCCGTGCAAACAGATGTGCGACTGATGAGCGCCTTTCACCCCGGTGAGGCCTTCTTGCTCTCCCTGCACTTAGCCTTCTTCTGCGGGCTCATCTGCGCTTTCCCTCTGCTGCTCTACTTTGCCCTGCGATTCATCATCCCCGGCCTGCTGGAACATGAGCGCCGGCTCCTCTACAAATGTATTGCTGCGGGTTCCTTCCTCTTTCTGGGCGGCTGCGCCTTTGCTTACTTTGGCTTACTGCCACGCGTACTTTCCTTTTTCTACAACTACTCTCTTGATTTAGGCATTGCCAACGACTGGCGCATTGGCTACTACCTCACCTTTGCAGCCAAACTCGTATTTGTCACCGGCGCCATCTTCGAGCTCCCCGTCATCATCATCCCCCTCATCCAATTAGGCATTCTGCACTACGATTTCATGCGTCGCACCCGTGCCTACGCGCTCGTGGCCTGCTTTGCCCTCGCCCTCTTCCTTGCCCCGGCCCCGGACCCCGGCACCATGTTCCTGCTCGCCCTGCCCCTCTATCTCCTCTACGAAAGCTGCATCATCTTCGCTTTCCTCCACAAACGCGCCCTTTCCCGCAAAGAAAAAGCCGCGTAACCATCTCTGATTACGCGAACTTTCCTTAGCAAGAGCCGGATGTCAGGGTCGAACTGACGACCGTCCGATTACAAATCGGGTGCTCTACCACTGAGCTAATCCGGCGAAGCGAGGGTATTGTACACAAGAACGGGGCAGAATGCAAGAGCAAATTTGATTTATGAGTATCGGATGACCAAATTTTATGGCCAATGATACAGAAAAAGTGTCCCGCTCGCAGGACAATAGGCCACGAACGGGACAATTTGAACGAAAGATGGGGAGATGAAATTAGAATTTCCAGCCCATATCAACACCCACGGTAAACTGCGAGTGGTCAATGGGGCCATCACCGGCAACGCGATCAATCTTGTGGGCATTGGAACCGGCGCAGGACCACTGCACCCACGGTTTGATGTACATGCGGGAATCGCGGCCAAAGGCACCGTTGAGAGCATACGGCACCAAGGCAGCCTTGATTCTGTAGGCATCCACACCCTCCACACCGCCCCCCCAATAACCAAAGGAGGGGGCAATACCGGCGGAGAGTTCCAAATCAGCCGCAATGTTATTTAAGAGGAAGATGTTGGTGAAGCGGTACCCTGCTTCCACATCAAAATAGCTGCCGGTAAGCCCCTGGAAGCCCACCCCCCACGTGGCATGTCCAAAGAAGCCTTTTTGGTAGTCGTTGAAATCGAGAGTCAGGTTAAAATCCTGAGCAACGCGATGAGCGCAGCCGTTGAAGAAACGCGAGGCAGCCCCTTCCAAGCCGCCGCGCTTGAAGGAATAGCCGAGGTCGAGCTTCAGGTTGGGGAATATTTCTTTGCCGATGGCATAGTCTACTTGGAAAAGCGGGGTTTCACCCAAGGGAGATGCGCCATCCCAAATAAGGCCGAAAGTACCGCCTATGCGGTGATGGAAGCCACGGTTGAAGAGATTCCGATTAGCAAAGGTGTGTGAACCGGAAACGGAGGTGAAGCCATGGTCGCTCAAGTGATTGGTGACCCCCATACCGCGCACTTGGTAGTTGGAGGAATAGATGTTGAGGTTGATAATGGTGTTGGGCGTGGAAGAGGTGGCGGGAGCAGGTGTCACGGGAGCAGCAGGCGCAGCACCGTCATAGGCGGGAATATCCCCTTCTGTAGCGATGTATTCTGTGGTGGCCGGCTCACCCGGCATGGCTGCATTTGCAGGCTGGTAGCTCACGTTATCATATGAAACAGGACCCACCGGTATAACAGGCGGAAGTTCACTGGCAAGCACCGGAATGGCTAACGATAGGGCGGTAAGAGTACGGGTCTTCATACAGGGGGAAGTTTAATGATTCGCGCAGGCATCCGCAAGCACAAATTCCGTCCGCAAGATGAGAAAATTGTATCATTTTCAGAATTTTGCTTGACTCTGGGGCGGATTCTGCTATTCTGTGCGTGCTGCGAGGCAGCAACGAGTATCCATGTCCCCATCGTCTAGGGGTTAGGACATATGATTCTCAGTCATAGAACCGCGGTTCGAATCCGCGTGGGGATGCTCCCGAGAAGCCCGGTCTTAAGACCGGGCTTTTTGCATATTCCGGTATACAAGCCGACAAAACAGGCTGCGAATCCACAGTGGAAACGCAGCCTGTTTGTGTAAATTGATATAACGATTAGGTTTTACACTTCAAAGAGGTGGGTAACGGAATCGTTTTTATGGATATTATAGATAGCCTGAGCAAGGAGCGGAGCAATGCTGACGGTATCCACACGCTCCCCGTATGCCATAGGAACGGAGTCGGAAGTGAGCAAATGTTCAATGGGGCTGTTTGCCAAACGGGCAATAGCCTTTTCATTGAGCACGGCATGGGAAACGGCAGCAAAGATGCGGGCGGCACCATGCTCACGCAAAATGGAGGCAGCAGCGCAGAGCGTACCGCCGGACTCGGTCATATCATCCACCAAGAGAACATCCTTGCCGGCAACATTGCCGATAACGGCGTGGGCATCCACCTCGGTAGCGGATATACGCTGCTTGGCAACAATGGCCAGCTCAGTACCCAAGATATTGGCGTAGTTTTTGGCGTTTTTCACGCCACCAATATCGGGAGAAACCACAACGAGGTTCTTGAGGTCATGCACGTAGTGTTCCTTGAGGTGCTTGATGAGAACAGGGAGGGAGTAGAGGTGATCCACGGGAATCTCGAAGAAGCCCTGAATCTGAGCTGCATGCAAATCCATGGTCAGCACGCGGTTAACGCCGGCTGCCGTCAGCAGATTCGCCACAAGCTTGGAGGTAATGGGCACTCTGGGTTTGTCCTTACGGTCCTGGCGAGCATAGCCATAGAACGGCATCACAGCCGTGATGCGGCTGGCACTGGCGCGGCGCACGGCATCCACCATCACGAGCAACTCCATGAGATTGTGATTAGTGGGCGGGCATGTGGGCTGCACAATGAACACATCTGTACCACGGATAGATTCATTGATTTGAACGAAGCTTTCTCCATCGGGGAAAGTATTGACAGTTGCATCGCAAAGGGGAAGCCCCATCACGTCTGCTATGTCTTTTGCTAACTGGGGATGCGCTGTACCGCTTATGATTTTCATGGAATGAAGTGTGTATTGACTGCACGACTATTCTTGACATTTTCGGAAAAAAAGCAATACTAAAAGCGCATTTTTTTGGCATTTTTTCGCATGCAGCCCATCCGGACAAGCACAAAAATCAGCATATTCAACTTGCCATTAGCGAGTTGGGTAGGCATTACGTTTTTTCTGCTCATCCTTGTATGGTTCTATGGTTTTTACCCCGCCTACATGGGTAACAGCCAAAGTGCTGCATACTGGCTACAAAGTGCGTGGAATGAGGAGAACGATTATGAACACGGCTGGATGATACCCGTTTTGAGCATCTATATGCTGTGGCATATGGCCCAACGCTTGAAAGATAAGCTGCAAGCCACCGGAAGCCTGCATGGATTGTGGGCGGTAGCATTGGGGGCACTTTTGTGTGTACTGGCCGTGCGCACCCAACAAGGGCGAGTCGCCGTAGGTGCGCTTCCTTTCCTCCTGATGGGGATGGTATGGTGCTACTGGGGGTGGCGAACAGCGTTGGCCAGCGCATTTCCCTGTTTTTTTCTCTGGCTAAGCATCCCGCTACCCGGCTTTCAGCAAGCGACTGTGGGGCTGCAGCTACTAGCTACGCAGGGAGCTCACTGGGGAGCCGGGCTGCTGGGGGTGGAAACGATTGTGGACGGCACCAACATCTCCTCTGCCACCGGCAACTGGGATGCCTATAGCGTGGCGGGGGGATGCTCCGGCATTCGGTCATTGATGGCTCTGCTGATGATTTCCATTGCATGGGCCTATCTGGCAGATAAGCTGGCACTATGGAAGCGAGTGATATTGGGGCTGAGTGCCATACCACTTGCCATTGTGGCCAATGCTTTCCGCGTAGCGAGTATCTTTGTGTGCGCGGAATACATCAACTCAGCATTTGCGGGTAAGACCTGGCACGACTGGTCGGGCTTGCTATTCTTTTTCCCGGCAAGCTTGGTGGGGCTGATGCTGCTGCACGGGCTGCTGGCCGGCGAATTGCCATTTTTGAAAAAACGGCGTGTAGTCATTCGGCGCAACACCCAACCGGCAAAGGAGGAAAAGCAATGAAAAAAGCTCCCGCACCCCTCATGGCCATGCTACCGCCACTATTATTGGCTGCCCTGTTAAGCATTATTTTTCTGCTTCCCAAGCATGACTCGCTGGTGGAAGCCTCGATCTCTCCGGATATGCCGCTGCATTATGCCCTGCCCGGCTGGCTTGGCACAAAATTACAGGAATCCGAATTGGAGCGCCAATCCTTGGCTGCCGACACCCGATTCAGCAAAGCGGCCTATACCAAATTGCGAGGCACCCTCACAGAGCCCCGCGGACCGCAGATTGTGGCATCCATTGTGTTCTCCGGCAATGACATGAATGCCTCCATTCACCGCCCGGAGCGCTGTCTACCCTCCCAAGGGCATGTTGATTTGCGGGGGAGCAAAGCAGATATCACGCTAAGCGATGGTCGCACCCTCACCTTCACCCGCCTCACCTCCCGCACGCCTCATCATATAGCGGGAAAGCCCGCCCTGCAACACATTAATTATTATGTTTTCGTTGGGCACGACTCCATCATCAGCAGTCACTTAGGGCGCACACTACAAGACATGAGCGATCGCGTATTACACGGCTATGTACAGCGGTGGGCCTACTACCAAGTCGGCACCTACTGGGGAGGAGAAAGCGGTATTTCGGAAGAACTGGCCGACACACAGCTGCGCATGCTGATATCCCAGCTCACCCCCAAGCTGCTGAAGGACGGCTCCATGAAAAACTGACGCGTGCCACGTGAAGCCGTATTTTGAACTTGCAAGCATTCAGATATCAGGCTAGAATACCCGCACATTATGGGGGAATCTGAAATCAGCGCACGGCTCAAGCAGGCAAAAGAAAGAAAACTGGATGACCGCACCTTGGCTCAACGCGCCACTGATTTAGCCCAAGACCTTCTGCATGCTTCACTTAAGCAACTCAAATCTGATGAGCGCACATTGCTCGGCGCCCTGAGTCGCTTGGCCGCAGATGAGAAAAACCGCCAATTCCTGCAGAGCCTCTGCGCGCAGGTTTTCCACGCTTCAACGGTAGAAACCCAAGCAAACAACCTCCGCCGCCTCATGACGGACTTTGGCGGAGTACCCACCTTTTTCAGCACCGTAGGCAAGCTCCGTTTCAAGGCGGCATCCATGGCTTCCCGCAGTATGCAGGGAGCCGCCATGGCAGAGGTACACCGTGTCTTCCGCTCCACCTTTGCGGAGCTTACACTGCCCACCCAGCTGGACAAGCTCAGCAAGCGCATCCGCGAAAGCGCCAAAGACGGCATGAACCACGCTCTGAATCCACTGGCGCCCAATGTCATCGGCAAAAAAAGCGCAGAGCGATACATGAAGAATCTGGAAGCCATACTGGCATACAAAGATTCTGTGGGAGTGGTGGTACAGCCCTGGCGGTTGTGCCCCGGCATGTCCCCCTATTCGCCGGAGAGCTCTGCAAAGAGCATTTCCAAAGCGCTGCGCCAACTTCTGAAGCTTGCCAACAAGCCCACAAGCAAGCGTACACTCATTGTTGAAAGCGGCACCTCGGATACCTTACCCATCGTCATAGAAGGCTTTAAATTGGCACTTGCCGGGGCGGAATTTCACCAAGCAGACATCATGCTGGAACTGCCCGGCTACCTCAAAGAAAGCACCGCCGCTCTGCGAGACTTGACAGACTGGGCTCAAGCACGAGCCGCAAAAGGGGCGGCCCCGCTCAAACTTCTTTTGGTGAAAGGATCGCACTTGGCAGAAGAACAAATGCGAGCCTACACATTCGGCAAGGGCATGAATCTGAGCGAGAGCAAGGGCGAAACTGAAACGCGGTACAAACAGCTGGTGCATGCTGCCATTGCCGCCAAAGCAAAAGCGATTTGCCCGGTCATCGGCACTCACAATCTTTTTGACCTTGCCTATGCCCTGCTGGATTGGGCCCGCAGTGGCCGCACGGGCTTACCGCCGTTTGTCTTCATTGCCGGCTTGGGGAACCACATAGGGCGCATGCTTGCCAAGGAAGGTGCGAGTGTTACGCTTTCCACCAGTGTAAGCTCCGAAGAGGAAGGAACCGGCTTCGAGACCTACCTTCAATGCCTTATCAATGAGTTGTCTCGCCCGGATAGCTACTTGGCTTCCGGCTACGCCGTAGAGGCTAATTCCATTGGGTGGGGGCGCATGCGCCAGCAATTTTTGGCTGCACTCAGCGGACGCGAAGAACAACACGACCGCCACGACAACGCCCCGGCTTACCGCACTACCTTGCACCATGTCCTCACCCGGGCGTACGTAGATGAATTCTACGCAGCTGCGCAGGCAGAGTGCGAACGCCGCCAAGAACCACTCCCCCTGCACATCTGCGGGAGCGAAACTCCAACCGCACTGACCTGTATTCACCGCTCACTTACTGCACCCGAGCAGGAAGACTACCGCTTCCAAAGCGCAGATTTTGCCGCGGTGGAGAAAGTTCTGCAACAGGCAGAAGCCGCCAGTGTGCGCATTCCTGCCTCTACGGAGGAGCGCTGCACCCAAATACTGAAATTGGCAAAATTGCTCGAAAAGCAGCGCGCCCGGCTGGGTGCTGTGTTGGTACGCGATGCGGGCTATACCATGGAAGATGCCGAGACCGAGCTGAGAGATGCCATCGGCGCCTGCTATTTCTATGCAGACAGTGCCCGGCAGGACGGGCTTTTAGATGGTACCCAACCCACACCTTTGGGGGTGGTAGTAGTATGCCCCGGTTACGAACATCCACTCACGGAAGCCGTATCGGGCATTGCAGCAGCGTGGGTCATGGGCAACACCATCATCTACAAACCGGCAGACAATACAACCCTGCTGGGTTATACGCTCTATGCCCTGTTGCAAGAGGCAGAGTTTAATGAACCGGACATCCAATTCCTCCCCTGCCTCGACAACCAGATTGCTTGGAAACTCACATCCGACCACCGCGTCAACGGTGTCATGTGGAATGGGGATAAACAAGCTTCCCGCCACCTTATCAACAATCACCCCACCCACACCATGCTGACAAGTGGCACAGGTGCTTCCTGTGTCTACCTGGCCCCCACGGCAGACTGGCACAAAGCGATACGCGATGTGCTGCATGCCGTCACCCGCCGTTCGGGGCAAAGTAAACTCTGCCCCCATGTACTTTTTGCCCATGCAGAAGTATACGACAACCAAGCCTTTATCAATGCGCTCAAGGATGCCGCAGGGAGCATTACGGCACAATCCGGCAGCCATGAAGGAGCCCAGCTTGGCCCCATAGCACACCAGCTCAGCAAGAGTGATTTGCGCGCATTGGGCAGCCAAAAGAATGGCTGGACGTGGCTTACCCAACCAATGGCGGCAGAGATAGATTCTCGCATCTGGACGCCGGGGGTTTGCACCGGCATCGATTCCGCAGCCCGCTTTGCGCAGCAAGTGGCAGGCTTGCCGATTTTGGGGGTGGTACGCGTGGAGAGTACAGAGGAAGCGATTGAAGCGCAACAGAGTGTATCCGAAGGACGAGCAGCAGCCATCTACTCGCACGATGAAAGCGAAATTGAGCTCTGGAGCAAGCATATGGAATGTGCCTCTCTCAGCATCAACTGCTGCGTGCAGAGCCGCCCCGGCTTGCAACCATGTGGCACTTGGGCTCCTGCTCTGTGCGGGGCTGCCCCCCTCCCCGGCGGCCCAAACTACATTTCCGTCCTAGCACAATGGCAGGAAACCGGTCGCCCCCAGCGCCGCGGCAAACAGCGCAATATCCCCTTTGCACCGTGGGATTCCCTCTCCCCCAAGCCCTCACCGGATGAAGCCATGCGCCTCACGACTGCGGCTGACTCCATTTCGTACTGGTGGGAAAATGAGTTTGGTATCACCCGCACCACCAACCCGCAACCAGGCCAAGAAACAACTCTTTGCTACAAACCGGTGAGCCTCTGTCTGCGCGTCGGCAAAGCGACATCAGACATAGATCTTTCCATTGCCCTTATGGCGGCATTGAAAGCCGGTTGCCATGTGCAGGTGAGCACGGCTACATTGCGAGCTTGGATGCCCCGTTGCTTAGAACAACTCGGTGTGCCCATCCATGTGGAAAACCGGGGAGAGTTTGAAAGTCGTTTTTCAGCAATGGCATCAGACGGAGTGTGGGTACGAGACACCGCTGCAACAGAGCAAACGCTGGCCGCAGCCTCCGCATGCAACTTACGCCTTTGCAACGCAGAAGTACTGGGAAATGGGCGATTGGAACTCCTGCACTACCTGAGAGAACAGGTTACCACCCGCTGCACGGCGCGCCATGGCAAGCTCTGAAGCGCAGACCACCCCGTATAACACCAAGAAAAGAGAGACATTTGCCTTGTAATTTGGAGTGAGGGCGTTACAATGCGGCGCGTGAGCATGCCATCAGATGAGCGTAGGCGGCTATGTGAAGAGCTGATTCAATACATAAGCACCCATGCGCAACGTGCAGAGGTGGCACGGAGAATTCTTGATTTTGTGCAGCAAACACCGGACTGCTTTTGCCGCAGCCACACAGCGGGGCATATCACCGGCTCTGCGTGGCTGATAAGTCCGGATGGACATAAGGCGCTTCTCACCCACCACCGCAAATTAGGACGATGGCTACAACCCGGGGGACACGCAGATGGCTGCAGCAACACCTTAGCTACCGCCCTGCGCGAAGCTACGGAGGAAAGTGGCATAACCGGCATTGTACCGGTGCAACGGGAAATATATGATGTAGATATACATTGCATACCGGCGCGGCCACACGCAGGAGAAGCAGCCCACTTGCATTACGATATACGCTATTTGCTGCAAGCCCCGCATGAAGAGTTTGCCCTTTCGGCAGAATCAAACGCCCTAGCTTGGTGGGGTGCACAGGACTTTGCGGCCCGCCGGGAGGAGCTGGATGAAGCGGTTTTACGCATGGCGAGAGCTTGGGCAAGCGAGCGAGGTCTGCCAGCAAAGTCTTTTTAGCTTGCCCCGGCGTAGGAAATGCACTATAAATGAGGGCTGTAAATTCTCTCTCTCCCGCAATGAAGCGTTTTCTCCTTTTCCTCGCCACCTGCGCCACGCTCAGTTCTGCCCAAGACGCCGGCGTTGAGACAAGTGTGCTGAGCTTCCGGCGCAGCTATCGCATACCTACCATCGAGGGAACCTCCCGCATGACGCTCACATTGGCTTTCACCCCCCCGGCCGGATATGTGGTGAAAGAACAAGCGGAATTGAATGGCAGTATCAAAGGAAAAGATGCCACGGGCAAAAATATCACCTGCAAAGCATCCTCTCTTTCAATATGTGCCAAATCCCCGGGGAGCGCCCAAACAGAATTGACGCTAGATACACACCCCAAAGGTGAATGGTTGCAACTGCAAGGCACGGCCAAGCTCACGCTGGCTTCCGACATCAAACTACACCCGAGACACAAACTTTCCTTGGTGGAGCCATCCGAGTTCAACATGGGAAACATCGCGTTCAAAGCCACACCCGCAGCAGCCAACAAGGCAAAAGGTAACATGGAAAGCGGGCAATTGCAATCCGCAGAGGTGACTCTCACCTACACATCCGATATCACCGTCATGCACATCTGCCGCATATGGGAAGATGAAAACATTGCAGATTCCCCGGCCCACCGCCAAGAGCTACCCACCACCACAGAAAAAGGGAAGGATGGGAAAACCCACCTACACATTACCCTATGGGATGCAAAGCCTCAGGAAACAATTGAAATTGTCACATGCGGGCAGACGAAGAGAGTGGATGTACCTATTGATTTACACCTGAACCTAGGCGGGCAAATCCCCGCCCCCCAAGCGCAATAATGAACATTTACCGAGCGATAGTACCTTTATTGTTTCTCGGCAGCACAATCGCTGCCGAGAAAACGGATAAGCCCGGCATCAAGGCCGAATTGGATAGTATAGAATGCCACTTTGCCCCGCAAGAAAACCAGCATCCCTGCACGATTCGCATTCATTTTTTACCGAAAAAAGGCATCTGCATTACCCCCGGCAAATCAGGGGATGCTCCCCATGCTCCGCTGCAATGTGTAGATGAAACAGGCAACCTGCTGCTTGGCACTTTTCGTGAGTGGGAACACTGCTACGATGGAAACGAAGAATGCCACACCGCCGTGTACGACTTTTTTACCGCCCCAAAAGGAGGCAGCATCACGGTAGATACCCACATTCCCGTACCCATCACCCGAGAACAAGACAAAGCGGACATCGTCCCCTTCTCTCCCTATGAGCACAAACAAATAGAAGTAGCGGGACACCTGCTCACCATCGAACCTATAGACGCAACCCCGGAAGCAAAACGCGCAGCGCAAATCGCTTTTCGCATCATTTACGACCACCCCGACACGAAAAAACGCTTACGCCTCTGCACTTCCTCCGGGGAGCCCATACAATACCGCGCAAAGGTGGAAAACGACAACCAAGCCCAAGACACCTGCGTCAGTTACATCCTTCATTCAGACAAAAAGGCAGTTCAGCTGGCCATAGCCCCTATACCTACGACCACCCTCGAACAAGTTCCCGTGCGGTTCCGCGCCAGCCTCGGCACCTTGGATGAAAAACTCACCCCCTCTTCCTCATCCGCAAAATAGGCAAGCTGCAATGTTTTTCTCTTGCCCCGGGCATCCCAACATCTTATAATACCAACACCATGGAAACACCTCTGGATATCATCTGCAAGGAATCCTCCGCCTACGCCGCCAAACTGGACTTCATTCCGCAAGCATCCCCCGAGCTGCGCACGCTGACAACGCGTTCTGCGCGTGAGATACGGCGCAGTCTGGCACGCTTTGACTCCAAGCTGTTACTCATGGCAACCATCGGCTCAGTCAAGAGCGGAAAATCCACCCTCACCAACTGTCTGACACACCGCAATCTCTGCGCCACCAAGCTTGGCATTGAAACAACACGCCTCCCCATGGTGATTTTGGCGAGCGATGACGGAACCGAACGCATGGAGCTATTCTCCCCCCTGGCAGCAGATACCCTCAGTGAACAGGAGCTCTTTGAGCTGGTTATTGATTACCTGCGCCACGTAGCACCTCCGGAGTTCGAAGAAAAAGTATCAATAGAGCGGCGCAACATCTCCCAAGCCAATCTGGATGCTTGGGCCATGGGGCATACCTCTGCCAGTTGTGCGGCCATCTTCTTGGTGGAGCCGGCTGCCAGACTTTTGGGGGCCGGCATAGGTATTGTGGATATGCCGGGCATGGATGGTCTCACCTCCAACTGGCACGATGAGAAGCTGCATGATTGGATGAATGAGAATGCAGATTACTTCCTGCTGGTGCAGAGTTCATTTGCGGCACTCACCCCGGACACTCGCGACTATCTTCGCGCTGCCATGGAACGCTCTCACCGCCCCATCCGTGTGGTGCAAAACCGCATTGAAGCTCAATTTTGGCTTGGCTCTGCAGAGCAGGAAGAACAACAGGAACGCCAGCAGCTCAATACCCAAAAACAGCTTAGCGATTTCATCCGCAAAGTCATTCCCGGCAGCTGGGTCAACGCCGGCCTCGCTTGGTGGCAACAAGAAAATAAATTCCGCAGCAAAGATACGCCCACGCCACCCAACACCCCCGGCAGTAAATCAAATCTCTCTATTTTGGAAGATGAAATACTGGCGGATTTGCACAACCCGGAAGTGACCCTGCGCCGCAACTCCGCAGATTATCTGCTCAAGACGCTGGAAAATTTGGATACGCGGCTCAAACAATTCACCAAGAGCAGCCAAGACCACATTTCCCACATCCACCGCATCCAAGCAGATATCCATAAACTGATGGATTCTGCCCGCGTGAGAGAGGCTATCGAAAGCAACAACATGAAGGATGGACGCATCCGCTGTAAATACTTGGCAGACCAAGCAAGGCAAACTCTTTATACCCGCTTGGATGCCATCCTCGATTTGGCGGTAGATGGCTATTTCCCCGCAGATTGGATGGCCAATGATATGATGGCTCAAGAACTGAACCGCATCCGCTCCAAAGTAGAGAATGACTTGGGCGATTTGGCCGCAGAGCAAGAAACCCACGTTCTGGCCCCTTCCAAAATATGCGAACTGACTGAGCTTGAGAAGGAGAAAATAGAAAGCTGCGCCCGCATTCTGGGTCGCCGCCAAGCCGAAGATATTGAAAAAGATTACACCAAAGCTATCATCAACGCCTGGGAACATGTGCCGCTGGATTGTACACCCATCCGCTTAGGAGAACTCAAAGAAACGACGTTCATGGGCATGATTAACCGTACATGCAGCTACAACCAAACCTCACCGGAGTGGCGCCGCGCCGGGCGAGAAGCCATTGCCTCCCGCTTGGAGCAATGGAGCCGCCGCGTGAGTGAGGCCCTGGATATGTTCGTTTCCCGCCGTGTAAAGGCGCTGGAAGAATGCCTGCGCCATGAGCTCAAGAGTTTTGAAGATGCCGAGCAGACGGGGCGCTCCATCCATGCGGCAGAAAAGGATATTGAGGTTATCTCCGGGTTGCGCTCCGCCTTAGCTCCCACCCTACTCAAAGCACGCCAACTCAAAGCCACGCATACGATTAACTAAACACCGTAGCCTCCGTTTATAGAAGCGGTATGGGAGGATGGCTCTTCATTCCTCTACGCGTTGGTGCGTAGCAATATCCTCCAACTTGCGGCGGTATGCGCGCTGCAACTCTTGTACTCGTGCATACCATTCGTCTTGGCTCAAGTTCTGTTGCTCCGCCATGTGGCGCTCGTACTCCACGTAGGCTTCAGCCAATTCATGCGTGAGGGGTAAGACAGGTGCTTATTTTTCCGCAAGAGACGGCGCATGGGAAGAGGCAACCGGAGGCTGTTGTTGAGATGATTCCGGTAGCCGGGGCTCATTACGCTCTAACGCACCGCATAAAATAGCCGCCCCGCCTATACCTGCCACTACGCTGCCGAACAACTATTTGACACGCCGCCCCCCATTCTGCTGCAAGTGAGCTTTCCAAGCTGCCGCCGAGGCATACCGCTCCTCCTTCATCGGCTGGCTCGCACGCAACAGAGACTGCTCAAACTGCCTACGATAAAGGTGCATCTTATCCGCAGGTATATGGGCAAGATAAGTATGAGCAAGTGCATACAAATCGGACCAAGGCCCAATCTTACCACACGGGTGGAATTGCTCCGGCGGAGCAAACCCCGGAGAGCCCACCAAGGTGCATGTATGATCCGGAGTACCCAAAAATGCAGCCCCAAAATCAATCAGCACGGGAAACTGACCATCCCGCATGATGATATTGGAAGGTTTCACATCGCGGTGCAAGACATCATGCGCATGAATATATTCCAAGGCTTCAAGCAGGCGTACCAACGAATCCTCTACCGCGGCCGTATCATGCACATGCTCCGGCAACCATTGCTCCAAGGAATCTCCTGCCACATATTCCATTACCATGTATGCTGTGCCGCATGCCCTAAAAATGTCATATACTTTCACCACAGCCGGATGATTCAAACCGGCTAAGATACGGGCTTCCCGGCAAAAACAACTGAGAGAATGTTTATACGCAACTTCATCTATTGGCAGCACTTCTGCCGCATCCGGCATTCGCATGCACAAGGAAGAGGGAAAATGCTCCTTGAGCACCACTTCTCGTTCTAATTGGCGATCGTAGGCCAGATAACAGCTCCCACTGCCCCCCTGCCCCAACAAGAGACGAATTTCGCAACTCCCTACCAGCGCCCGCTCCGGCAAAGCTAACGCATTCTTTTTCATCGGAATCCGGTATCAGGTTTACCCTTAATCTGAGGGCAACAAAATTTTACGAGTACGCAGATCCGCAGAAGCCGGATGCGCCCCTTCATTGACCAACTTGGCAATGGCCAATGCCACCATGTGCTCCATGCTAGTCCCTTCTGATGTGGCACGAGCAGCCAAGCGTTCATACATAGAAGCCCCCAAATGAATAGTCAGCGCAAAACTCGCCTGCACGCTCACACCGGGAATAGCACCTGGCTCTGCATTTGCCGCAACTGTGGGCATTTGCACCATTACGCGCTCAAGAAGCTGCTTTTTAAGCGGAGGTATATTTTTCTGACTCATCCAATTGCGGACCGTAATTTCCGAAACGCCACACTGCTCGGCCACCCAGCGATAGCCCAGCCCGTGGCCGCGCAGCCACTGCTTTATTTCTTTCTTGAAATCAGATTGTTCCTCCACCATTGTCGTGAGCCCAGTGTACCACATTCATGCACAAAGTCAAGGATGCAATAACTCTTCTGCCAAGGCCACAATGCCTGCGCATTGCCTCAAAAAAACAGTCACCGAACTGACACTTCCCACGAGTTTGGCTGACACGTGAAAAGCTGGATGCCTCATAAATCAGGCACTAACATATACACATGTCACTCAAAATGAGTAAACAAGCGACAATAGAGTTACTGAATTCCAACGCAGCAAAGTATCGAAAGGCTCACTCTCGCAAAGCTAAGGGAGAACTCCTGAAGCAACTAATGGAACTCTCTGGTTACAAGTCATCTAAAAGCATCATTCGATACTATTCACGCAGACGACGACGCAGGCAAGTGGAGAAGAGGGAGCGTCTGCCCAAATTGCAACCCTGCGACATCGAACTCTTAAA
>JAFQGD010000037.1 GCA_017398355.1 Akkermansia sp.
CAAGCAGGACAAGCAGGACAAGCAGGACAAGCAGGACAAGCAGGACAAGCAGGACAAGCAGGACAAGCAGGACCAGCAAGACAAGCAAGACCAGCAGGACAAGCAGGACCAGCAAGACAAGCAGGATCAGCAGGACCAGCAAGAACAGCAGGCACGCGCCCCCAAACCACAACAAAAAGAGCCACAAAAATTTCCCCAGCTGAGCGATGATGAAAAGAACCGCCAGCGTGCATCTAGCATTCTCAAAATGCACATGGACGAAGAAAAAGGCTCCCCCATCCCCCACTTTGAAACCCCTCAACCCGTGTTGAAAGACTATTAAACGCACCATGAGACACATCATCACACTTTTATGCGCTTTCACTTTGGCCTGTGTAGGACGCGTGGCAGCAGAAATCATCCCCATTTGGTCCACAGGAGTGGCCGTACCGGGAGAGAAAGTGATTCTCTACCTCGTCGACCCCCAAAGCGGGAGCGATGTTTTCATGCTCACAGAGCAACCGAAGGTCAAATCTGCCACGGTACGCGTGCAGCAACCCAAAGCCGGGGCAAACCCCTTGGATCCGAATCGTGCTATGGTTGAGGTGTTGCCCATCTTCATCACGCCGGATATAGCCGGGCAGATTGAAGTTGAAGACATTACCGCCACGTACAATTCCGGCAAAAAAGAGACGGTCAAAATCCCCCCGCTGCCGGTACGCCCAACGAGCGACATCAAGTGGTACAACTCGCCCGTTGTGTACGGAGCTCTCTGGTACACGGATATCAAAGACGGCTATGTAGACCAACCCGTCAGAGCCAGTCTCAAGCTCTTCATGCGCGGAGACTGCAACATGCCATACCCGCCCTTGTTGAATGCAGTGGGAGTAAAGGCAGGTAACTTCAGCCGCTCCGTGCAGGGGGTCGTTGAATTGGTGCAGGGACAAATCATGCCCGAACCAACAGCATTTGCCAAGGGGCAAAACTGGCGCACCGCCGATTTCAAGGGGGAATTTACCCCCTACCGAGAAGGGAATTCAGATGTGGTCGGCAAAATAGTCATGGTGCAGGCGCGGGGATTTTTTACCTCTGCGCAGGAAGAAGTTGTACTCCCCACCGTCACCATTGGGGCTCTTCCCTTGCCCCCCGGCGCACCGGATAATTTTGCCAATACTGTAGGCCAATATAGCATCACAGCCACCAGTCAAGCCAAGGAATTGTCGATGAATGAAGCCGTGGAGGTCGAAATCACGGTTCGCGGTACCGGCAATCTTCAGCAGCTGGCATGCCCCGCACCGCAAGATGCAGAAGATTGGAAACTCATTCCCGCCACAAGCAAGCCCATCTTCAACGCCACGGGAGAAACCATTGGCATCGTTTTCACCCAACTGCTGCGCCCCACCGCAGAAGTAAGTGGGATTCCTTCATTCTCATTCAGCTACTTCGACCCCGCCGCCCAAGAATACAAAACCGCATCCACAGCGCCCATTCCCCTGCCGTGGAAAGAAACGAACGCTGTAGGCAGTGGGCAACGGGTGATAGCAGCGGAGCCCCCACCGGCAGGCGAAATACCGGTAGAGGAAATGACGGACATATACACTTGCATTCCCCAAACAGAGGCACCCGCCATCATCCGTTTGCCGCGCTGGCTTTGGTACCTGCTTTACCTGCCGGCTATTGGGGTACTGCTTCTCCTCATCATCCGCCATATTCGCCAGCGCATAGCAGCCGGAGCCGCAGGGCGAGCTCTCGACCGCGAATTGACTCGCATTGAACACACAACAGGGGATATTGAATTCCTCAAAGCCATTGGTGCCTTTGTGGAAAGCCGAATTCCTAAGACCGCTATGACTCCGGAATTACAGGGAATCCTCACCCGCAGAGACGATGAGGCTTTCCGCCCGGATGCCAATACAACATTAGCACCCGGCGAAAAAGAAAGCATGCTCCGCTATGTACGCAAAGTACTGAGCAATCTTGCGTGCATCCTTTTGTTGTTTGGGTGTGCTCTCATGCCATTGCCAACGGCAGCAGAAGAATCCCCGGTGGCGGGAGATGCCGTAGCCACCTACGAAGCGGGACAATACAGCAAAGCGCTGCAAATGTTCCAAGAAGAATCAGACGTACGCAACGAAGCCGTAAGACTCTTCAACATAGCTAATTGCGAACACCGCCTCGGCAACCCCGGCAAAGCGGCATTGGGCTATGCCCGCGCGCTGTTGATAGCCCCGGGATTCCCAGAAGCTGAGGCCAATTTAGCCTTTATTCAGCGCAAAGAGGGGGCCCTGCTGCCGCCTCACTCAACTATCGACAAGATTTTCACCTTCTTTTCTTGCAGTAAATTGTGGGTCATCACCATTATTTGTACGGCTATTCTTGCCCTGTGTATTTCCTTGCAAATAGCATGGCACCTCAAGCGCCATTTGGGCTGGTTGCACGCTCTCACCATCGTCTTTGCGGTGTTCAGCTTGCTCTGCGCTACCAATTGGGTGTACTACCTTGGCCAGCAAAAACCCGATATCACCGCCTTGCCACCCCAAGATGTGGCCTATATCCTGACGCCAACCACAGCCCGCAACGCGGCAGATGAAGCAGGCAGTAGCATCATTCAGCTTACCCCCTCCACCCCTGTGCGCATTTTGGCGCACCGCGCCTCTTGGTGCTACATAGAAACTGCCACCGGAGTGCGGGGCTGGATTCCCACCCATACAGCCGAAGCCTTGGAACCGGGGGGCTCCCCCCAAATGCCCGTGTTGATTCGTTTCTAAGCCTCCAACACGCCCGAAATGAAAAAGGTTCTTGCCCTCTCTCTCCTGGTTCTATCAGACATAGCACTGACTCTCGGGCTGCTCTGGCTTTTGGGGCTCTACATCTACCAGCCATATACCTTGGTGGGGCTTGCACTTGTTGCAGCCTTTATCGGAGCCTATAGGTGGAAGCGAGGGCGCATAGGGCGCATTCGCCTGTGGTTGTGGGGGCTCCTCGGTTGTGGTATTGTAAGTTACCAGCTCCTGCCCAATCCCACCCCCGAGCGTTGGCAAACATCTTGGGCAAAAGAACCCCAATTTCATCTGCAGGGAAACCAATTAACGATTTCCAACCTGCGCGATTTTCATTACCGCAGCGAAACAGATTTCGATGTGCGCTACCGCACGGAAAGCTATGACCTATCCCGGCTCACCGATGTGGATTTTGCCGAATGCCACTGGGATGGGATGGAAGCGATATGCCACACCATGCTCAGCTTCGGTTTTGCAGATGGGAAACGCTTTGTTATCTCGGCAGAAACACGCTTACCGGAAGGGGAAATCCAAAGTGCTTTGGGTGGGTTATACAAACGGTATGGCTTGCTCTACGTATTCGGCACGGAGGAGGATATTTTCGCGCTACGCACCAATCACCGCCATGAGGACTTGCTCGTCATGCCTATGCGCCTCAAACCCGGACGTGGCCGCGAGCTTTTGGAAAGCTTCATCCGCATCGCCCAGCAAGCACACAGGACCCACAAACCATACAATACGATAGCCGGGAACTGTTCCAGCGGGGTCATGGAATCATTCCGGGCTCTTGCTCCCGACATGCCCAAACTGTATGATTTGGCACCCATCCACAACGGCAGCATCTCTGCCCTCCTCTTCAAGCATGGAGCCCTTATCACTCGCCCCGGCGAAAGCTACAATGAACTACGCCGCCGCACGTATTTAGGCTACGACCTCTCCCCCGGCCATCCGGAGCTGTATTCCCAAGCTATTCGGCGCAAAATCCAAGGGGACACGCCTTAAACAAAAAACCGGTGCCAACATAGGCACCGGGCTTTTTTGTCTTCTATCACAATAAGTTCAGGCAGGATCTACCCAACGGCCGTGAGACTTGATGAGCTCGATGAGGTGTTCTACGGCCTCTTCTTGGGGGATATTCATCACCACCGGGGTATGCCCCACATAGAGGTTAATCTTATTGGGAGCACCGCCTACGTAGCCGAAATCTGCATCGCTCATCTCACCGGGTCCATTCACTATGCAGCCCATGATGGCAATTTTCACGCCCTTGAGGTGTCCCGTTGCTTGGCGAATGCGTGCTGCCGCTTCCTGTATGTTATAGTGGGTGCGGCCACACGAGGGGCATGAGACGTATTCCGTCTTGCTCAGGCGCACACCGGCGGCTTGCAAAATGTTGAAAGCCAAGTAGGCCGCCTTGGCGGGGTCTGTTTCGCGGCGCACCAGCACAGCATTGCCGACACCATCACACAGCAGAGAACCCATGTTCACACCGCCGGCCATAGGCGCGCTCAATGCGCCATCTTCCGCAGGATTGAGCGTATCCTTGAGCAAAATGCTGTGGCGGGTGGGGATGAGGGCCGCCAGCAAGCGGAAAGCTTGGGGTACGGGCATATCCACACCGTCTTTCACCGTCACCAGAGTAGCGGGAGCCTCCTGCACAGTGGCCACCTCCTCCGCACAGCGGGGGTCAATCTCTACCGCTTCGGCATCTTCATAGGCCAGCTCCGGCATGAAATCTTTCATGACCGCAGCATCCAAGCTCTCGCAAGCAGCCTTGGGCAGCACCACGCGCACCGGCTCATTCCACCCCAGTGTCACCCCGGCACGGGTGATGACATCGGCCTTGCGCTTGGTGTACACAAAGGGGTCAAACGGCGCGATCGGCTCTGTGAGAAGAGGCGTGCTGTTCACCGCAGCACCGGGCTGGTAGGGCGCAGCCAACTCAAATCCGGGGGCAATTTCATACACCGGGTCTTCTGTGAGGGAAACACGCAACGTATCGCCAATACCATCTGCCAGCAGAGAGCCAATGCCCGTGGCACTCTTGATGCGAGCGTCCTCACCCTCGCCGGCCTCTGTTACGCCCAAGTGAATCGGATAATTCCAATCGAGCCCCTCTTCTGCCAAACGCTTGACCAACAGACGGTAGGCCTGAATCATCACCTTCACGTTGGAGGATTTCATGGAGAACACCAACTGGTGGTAATCCAATTCACGGGCAATGCGGGCAAACTCCAGCGCGCTTTCCACCATGCCATCGGGCGTGTCGCCATAGCGGTTCAGAATGCGGTCGGAAAGTGAGCCATGGTTGGCTCCCAAACGCATCGCGCGCCCATGTTCCTTACAGAACAGTACCAACGGTGTAAAGGCCTTACGAATCTTCTCAATTTCCTCCTCGTATTCCAAATCTGTGTAATCACGCTCCACAAACTTCTTCTTATCCACAAAGTTACCGGGGTTCACGCGAATCTTCTCCACCCACTTGGCCGCTTCCATGGCGGCATCCGGTTTGAAATGAATATCCGCCACCAGCGGTACCTGGCATCCTGCGGCTCGCAGCTCGCGGGCTATGTTCTCC
Source organism: Akkermansia sp. (assembly GCA_017398355.1). Taxonomy (GTDB): domain Bacteria; phylum Verrucomicrobiota; class Verrucomicrobiia; order Verrucomicrobiales; family Akkermansiaceae; genus Akkermansia. The sequence continues at coordinate 5,338 of JAFQGD010000037.1, forward strand.
AGATTCGCGGCATACACCTTGGTCTGCGCCGTCAGGCGGATAATCTCACACCCGGCATCGGCCAACGCCAGCGCCTCTTTCACGCACGAGGCCGTGTCCAGCGTATCGCTGGTCAACATGGATTGAATGCGGATGGGATTGGCCCCACCAATTCCCAGCCCCCCTACAACGACTTCTCGTGTGGCGCGGCGTGTGTACTGATACAAACTCGGGCAATGCAGTGTGCTCATGCCCACATGTTACTCCCAACAGTACAGGATTTCAAGCTTAATCACACCCCTGCTCTTTTCAATTTAAGATAGACAGAGGGTCTCTTGTTATACGCAAAAGGAGCCGGTGCCATAGGCACCGACTCCCAAAGGTCATTCGGCTGAAGCCGAGAAGACTTAGGCGATGGAATCGCCGAGCTTCTTCATAGCTTCGGCAGCGCGGTTGGAGTAACCCCATTCGTTGTCGTACCAGCCGCACACCTTCACCATGTTGCCACCGACCACGTAGGTGAAGCCGGAGTCGAAGATGCAGGAGTGGGGGTTGGACACGATGTCCTGAAGCACGAGAGCTTCTTCGGAGTACTCAAGGATGCCCTTGAGGGGACCCTCAGCAGCTTCCTTCATAGCAGCGTTCACTTCAGCCACGGTCACATCGGACTTGAGGATAGCCACGAAGTCGGTCAGAGAACCGGTGGGGGTGGGTACGCGGAAAGAAGCACCGTTGAGAAGACCCTTGAGCTGGGGAATCACCTCACCGATAGCCTTGGCAGCGCCGGTGGTGGTGGGGATGATGTTCACAGCAGCGGCGCGCATACGGCGGGGATCCTTGTGAGGAAGGTCAAGGATGCGCTGGTCGTTGGTGTAGGAGTGGATGGTGCTCATCATGCCCTTTTCGATGCCCCACTTATCGTTGAGAACCTTCACCATGGGGGAAAGGCAGTTGGTGGTGCAGGAAGCGTTGGACACGATGTTGTGCTTAGCAGGATCGTACTCGGAATCGTTGATACCGATGCAGAAAGTCAGGTCGGGGTTGGAAGCGGGAGCAGAGATGAGAACCTTCTTAGCACCAGCCTTGATGTGACCCTCAGCCTTCTCACGAGCAGTGAAGAGGCCAGTGGATTCAAGCACAACGTCAACACCGAGTTCAGCCCAGGGAAGCTGATCCGGACCCAGCATGCCGCCGATAATCTTGATGGCGTGGCCGTTCACAACGAGGTTGTCACCGTCGATTTCGATGGTGCCGTTGAACTTGCCCTGCGTGGAGTCATACTTGAGCAGGTGGGCGGTGGTTTCAATGGGGGTAAGGTCGTGGATGGCAACAACCTTCTCGAGCTCGGTCTGGGACATGGCGCGAAGCACGTTGCGACCAATGCGACCGAAACCGTTAATAGCGTATTTAGCCATAATAGTAAGGATGTATTATGTATTGTTTGATTGAAGTTAGCCGCCAAGCCACCAGGCCCAGCCAGGCAGGGAGAGTTTACGCCAGAAGCACCTTTGAGTCAACACAAATTTGAGTTCAACGCAAAAAAAGGGGGTACAAAATGCGCACACGAGCGCTTGTTGCTCATGAGTCTACTTCTGTGACAAGTTTTTCTGTTGACTTCTGGCACAAAAAGCCATAGATTAAGGAAAGAGCAACACTTTACACCTCCTCCGACATGAAGGTTCATACACGATTTTCTTTTGTAGCACTGGCACTTGGTGCAACACTTTCTTCCTGCGTCTATTACCCTCATCCGGTACCGGAAATGCCATACTCTGCCGCGCGCAGGACGGTTACCCGCGTGGTAGACACCCCCAAACCGGTAGAAGCAGAACCGGAAATGGCCCCGGAACCGGCCGTAGCACCCAAGCCGGCAAAGGCTCCCGACACCAAAGCAGACCCTTTCCCGGCCCCGGTGAAAAAAGCACCTAAGGTGGCTGAGCCAGCCAAACCGAAGACCTCACCGACGCCGGCGCCCGTCATTCGCAAGCCCTCTTCGGCTATCACCAAGCCCAGCATGTCTAGCGAGGCATTCCCGACACCTGTCGTAAAACCGGAAACACCGAAACCGGTTGTAACCAGCGCTCCGGCGCCAACACCGACTCCGGTTAAAAAGCCATCGGCCACAGCGGACATGAGCAAAATAACGAATCAGGGTCCCATCCCGGTAGCAACCCGCGTGGAAGGCGACCCGACTCGCGTGTACAACCCCTTGGATCCCAGCAAAACCATCCGTATCATTGATAAGAATGGCAACGTATTCCCGAGTGGCAAAGAGTTAAAAGTACGTGGAACAAACTTCCACTTCTACGTGCCGTAAAACAAAGAAGCCGCATCATGCAGGCACCCTTTTCCAGCGTAGCAGTTTTTGGCCCCGGATTACTGGGAGGCTCCATCGCCCGGTCCATTCGGGAGCACATGCCTAACTGTGACTTGCGGCTCTGGGCTCGGCGCACAGAGCCGCTGGAGATGGCAAAACAAATGGGGATTACAGAAAAGACGTATACAGACCCCATAGATGCAGCGCGTGGCGCAGAGCTCATCATCCTCGCAACGCCTATTGCCATATTTGAGGATTTATCCCGCCGCATGTTACCAGCCATAGACCGCAGCGCCATCGTGACGGATGTCGGCTCAGTCAAGGCATACGTACACAGGACAACAGGAGATACCCTCACGGAGCGAGGGCGCATTTTCATTGGTTCCCACCCCATGGCTGGTACCGAAAAACAGGGGCTGGAGCATTCCTCCGCCACCCTGCTTCAGGGTGCCACCGTGGCACTCACCAACCCGCACAGAGCTGCCGCTAATCAAGTTGAACGCTTGGCTGCATTCTGGCAAGCACTGGGCTGTAGCACTTATCTGATGGACCCAACCAATCATGACCAAACTGTGGCAAGAATCTCCCACATGCCACACATTCTTGCCGCGCTCTGTGCCCGAGGTGCTGTAGCAGGCAAAACTCCTATGAAAGATTTACAACGCTTGGCGGCCAGCGGTTTTCGTGACACGACACGCGTATGCGAAGGGCCGGCCAACATGTGGGCTGATATTCTCTGGGAAAATGACGTAGCCGTGCGTAGCGTGTTGGCAGATTGCATCCGCGACTTGCACCACCTGAGTGACTTATTGGAGAACCAAGATCGGCAGGGTGTACTCAAATGGCTGGAAGAGGCACGAGCAGCTCGCAAAGAAGTTCGCCAAAGCTGATATCGCAGCAATATGAAGCTACCACACATCCGGCTCTCCGCGTTTGAGGAGGTATGGCTGGAACGCCTCATCAACCCGGCGGAAGAAAAAATTCTGTGGGCTGACAGACCCACACGCTTATACCAGTACGATGGCACCCCGGCCGTCGTCATCGGTGCCGTCCTTTGGCTACCGGTGGCGTGGCTTCTCATATTTTGCGATACTGTGCCTATGGGGTGGGATACCCCCTGGGAGCAACTGTATGTGCATATCACAGCCCTTTCCTTTTCCGCTTTTCTCGTCATTTATCCGATATGGAAACGCTTTAAAGCAAAACATACCGTTTGTGTACTGACCACACAACGAGCCATCATTCAATCCCCACAGCTACTGGGACAACCACGTTATCAAGTATTTCCCCTGCATGCAGAAATGATACGCGATAGCTACAGAAACGAGAATGGCTATGGAAGTTTGGTGTTCGACTATGGTTTAGCCTACCTTGGTATTAACCGACTCGTCTCATGGCCCATTGGTTTCATCAATATCCCCAATGTGGAAAAAGTGGAGCAACTCATCTACCATGAAATTTTTTACAAGCACGGGCTCCACCCGGAAGTCATTCCGGAGCGCAGTACAAGCAACATCGGTATATCTGTCCTCCTCCAATTAATTGTCGGGATTCTTTTCTTATTGCTTGGAACCATTGCTTGGCTAAATAGCAACAATTTACCCGACGGATGGGGCCGCAAACACGTCACCATCACCTACAATCACGCCCATCGCACCCCGGGCGGCGATGGTGCATTCCTCATGCAAGCCGCAGATGGTACCTTCTTTCGCGTACCCTTGGCCGGCTCCCGAGACAAGCATCAGGAAGGAGAACGCATCTGCATTACCTATCCGGCGAATAACCCTCTGCAAGCCCGTCTCTCCCCCAGCAAACAAGGGCAGCGCATTGCTGCTCTTGCCCTAGCCATCATAGGTGCTATACTTAGCTTGCAAAGCGTTTTATATTACCACCGGGAAAGAAGTAAAAAAGCGCCATAAATTGACGCTGACTTTGATACCTGTGGCGCTTCATTGTTTTTCGTTCCGGGCGTTCGTCCTCCACCCCTAAATAACGCTGCGCTACAAGGCGAGTATGGTATCTTCTACCCGCAAAGCAAGGTTAAGTCTCGGGCTCATGCAAGACTCGAAAAAACGTTGTTTGGGTAAAAAATTGCCCCCTCCCCCGCTACGGGATGGCCTTGTTTATACAAAAACAGCCTGGCAAACAAACGCCAAGCTGTTTTTGGGGTTGATGGATAATCTTTCTGCTTAGAACGCGCGGCGCACACCAATATTGGCATTGAACGTGCGCGTACCCTCGCGGAATTCTACGCTGGCACCACCGAATCCGGTCCACTTCTCCGTTACCGGCACATTGAGGCCAACACCCAAGAGAAGACCCAGCTCACTCTGATCAACAGGAGACAGGTTGAATCCGGAACCGGATGCTCCTATGAAATTGGCGTGTATGGGGCTATTCATATCACCCACATCATAGGTTACCGTCGCGTCTGCGGTGAAGGTAGCCATATCCGGAGCATTACGCAGCAGGTTGAATTCCTTGGTGTAGCGAGCACCAAAGCCCAGAATCGTACGCCATGCATTCTGTGTATCTACATCCAAACCGGCTGTACCCAAGCCACTTTCCGTATAACCACCCATTCTGGCAATGGAGGAATCTACGAAGAACAGGGGCTTCACAGACGAAATAGATGACAGTTTAACAGCATAGCTTAACTCGTAGGAGAAGTTGATTGTCACAGCATTCGTATCACCTGTTGCATAACCGACCATTGGCGTGGTACCACCCACATAGATGGAGCGGTCATTGCGGAGGTCATGCTGGCCCAAGCCAATGCTAGCACGGTTGCACCACTTGTTGCGGCGATATTCTGCGTAGAAATCAACATAGTAGTTGTCCGAGTCGCTTTCCAAAGCGGCAGAATTCATGTCTCCAAACTCATAACCGACGGCTACACCGAGGGTCAGATTAGGAGTGGCTTTGGCATCCGCACCCAACATCGCGCCCCAACCATTGCGAGTGTAGCCGGGTGCTACCGCATCATCCGAAATCTCGTGTCGGTTTGCCAACGGCAAGAACCACACAGATTTATCGGTCATTGCGCCAAAGAAGCCATCATCTCCCATAGGCACCACGTTGCCACCGCGATTCACACTCACACTTCTCAGCTGGCGCAAGTGGTTCGTGGAGCTGTGCAGGAGCGAACTCATGAGCGTGGTAAGCCCCTCACCACCCAAGGAATCCATTGCTTTCTTGACTTCCTCGGTATCAGTCGTGTGACGCAAAGCATCCAAGACATAACTCAGGTTACCTGTTGCTGTACCACCATCATCAATCTTGTTGAGAACATCGTTCACAGCCTTCTGATTGGCATCCATTCCGGCTTCATCCATGTCCTTAAAGTTCTTGGAAAGAACCAGCTTCAAACCTTCTTCATCAATGATGGTATGAATGTTAAGCGTCTCCAAATTGTGGGCGATATTAACATCAAAGTTCCCTTCCACGTTGCCCACAATCAACTCCGTGCTGAACTGATCTTTCAAATCAGCCTCATTGCCTATGAAGTTCACCTCAAGCATGGAATTATTCAGCAGGGCCGTACCTCCGACAATAAGCTTGTCAGCACCGGTCGTACCGAAGTCTACGTGCGTAATCATAGAACCGGCACTTCCGGGTTTGAAATCACCGGTCAGAGTCAGAGTATCCCCGGCTGCCCGGTTGGAACCGTCAGCCACGGGTAGCGCTTCATTCAAGTAGAAGTGAACAAGGGAACCTTGGGAAACAAGGCTACCATCCAACGTGCTGTTGGACATATTCAGCGTAGCCGTAGCACCGCTTGCAATCGTGACTGTTCCATTCATTGTGGAACCGTTCACCAAGCCCAATTGAGCACCATCGTTCAGTGTCGTTCCTTCGGTTGCGGTCAGGGTCGATGCATCTACAACGGCGGTAGAACCATCGCTCACGCTCAGAAGCTTGGTATTCACCAAAGCTCCATTCTCCAATTCCAGAGAACCGGGCGTCTTGCTTTCATCGCTTACGTCACCGAGATAGACCTTACCCAAGTCCGAAGCCTTGGAGACTCCGTTTTCATCCTTGGCTGCACCGCTAATACCCAGATGTGCATTATTGACGCTTGTCTTTTCTTCGACAGTCAAGACACTGTCCTTCACCTGCATATCAACATTTTCAGATGAACCGGGATTTGCATTGACAACCAAATCCTTACCGGCATTCAATTCACTATTGGTGATTGCTGTTGTTCCTTCAGCAACAACGACATTCTGAGCGGCTTGCACCGTGGAATCTTCAACGCGTGTATCACCATCCAGTTTGATATCTCCGGTTTTAGCCTTTACCGTTGCGTCTTCGATGGTGTTTGTCTCGCCATCAATGGTCACGTTGCCCTCGGCTTCTACCGTGGCTCCACCGGTGACTTCATTGCCGGCGCCTTCCATCTTCACACCGTTTCCGGCAAGCACCGTCGCGCCATCCGTCACGGTGTTGGCTCCGCCATTCATCGTCACGTCTGTTGTTGCTTCCAGCTTCGTGCCCTCACCTGTCACGGTGTTGGCAGCCTCACCCGTCATGGTGATGGCATCGGCTGTCACTTCGGCACTGTCGCTCACGGTGTTGTTGCTACCTTCTATGGCTACTGCCTCTCCGGCCTTTACCGTTGCGTCTTCGATGGTGTTTGTCTCGCCCTCCATGGTCACGTTGCCCTCGGCTTCTACCGTGGCTCCACCGGTGACTTCATTGCTGGCGCCTTCCATCTTCACACCGTTTCCGGCAAGCACCGTCGCGCCATCCGTCACGGTGTTGGCTCCGCCATTCATCGTCACGTCTGTTGTTGCTTCCAGCTTCGTGCCCTCACCTGTCA